>NZ_JAHWLU010000154.1:0-9120 GCF_022134725.1 Buttiauxella sp. S19-1 | reverse complement strand
AAGGTGAAACGGAGGGCTTAAGCTACGTCGGAAGATCGAGGTCTTCAGGTCGGATACAAGCTTCCTCCGTTTCATGTAACCGGTAGCTAACCAGCTACCGGTTCAAGATACAAGGTCGGATAAGCGCCAGCGTCATCCGACACAACATCACCAGGCCCGTAGGTCGGAAAAGCGCCAGCGTCATCCGACACAACATCACCAGCCCCGTAGGTCGAATAAGCGCCAGCGTCATCCGACACAACCACACCAGCCCCGTAGGTCGAATAAGCGCCAGCGTCATCCGACAAAATCAGTTTCTTCCGCGAGCCGCTCACCGGTCTGGGCATCGAACAAATGAATCGCTTCGCTGTTGGCTTCCAGATACAAAGGTTGTTCGGTACTGGCGCGCGCGCGTCCGGCGAACTGCACATGTAGCGGGAAACCACTCCAGTCAATGTGCAGCAAACTGCTCTCTCCGGTCACTTCCAGCAAGCGCAGCGTGGCGGCGGGTTGCTCACTGTGCGCGACGGGTTTCAGATCATGCGGGCGCAAGCCAAGCGTCACCGGCTTGCCCGCACAATCCATGGCCTGGCGCGCCCATTTTTCCGGCAGTCCAAACCACAGCTGATTGCAGCTCACGCCCGCTTTACCGCCGATATTCTGGAACACGCCGCTCAACAGGTTCATCGGTGGCGAGCCAATAAACCGCGCCACAAAGGTGTTCACCGGCTTGTCGTAAATCGACAACGGGTCGCCCTGCTGAACGATCAAACCGTCTTTCATCACCACGATGTTATCCGCCAGCGTCATTGCCTCAATCTGATCGTGTGTCACATACACCGTGGTGGTACGAAACTGCTGATGCAGCGATTTAATTTCAGCACGCAATTCCATGCGCAACTGCGCATCAAGGTTGGACAGCGGCTCGTCGAACAGAAACACTTTCGGGTTACGCACCAGCGCCCTGCCCATCGCCACACGCTGGCGTTGGCCGCCGGACAAATCTTTCGGCAACCGTTTGAGCAGATGATCAATGCCCAGCACTTTCGCTGCCTGCTGCACCTTCGCCTGTTGCTCGGCCTTTGGCACTTTCTTCACCTGCATATGGAAGGCCATATTTTCAGCCACGGTCAGGTGTGGATAGAGCGCATAACTTTGGAACACCATCGCAATATCGCGGTCGGCCGGGTCAAAATTATTGATTTGCTGCTTATCGAGCAGAATGTCACCGTCAGATAACGACTCCAGCCCTGCCAGCAGGCGCAGTAAAGTGGATTTTCCACACCCCGACGGGCCGACCAGCACGGTAAAACTGCCATCCGGGATAGTCAGGTTCAGCGGTTTTAGCACCTGCACTTTGCCGTAATTCTTCGCGACTTTTACCAGTTCAACCTGAGCCATTCAGTTTTTCTCCACAAGGCCAAAAAGCGATTGCCAGTCGGGATAACGGCGCGGGGAACTGCTAATCGCACAACCCGCGACGCGAACACCCCAGTGCAGCGCCGTGGCAGGCGGCAGGCCATAAATCAGCGCGGATAAAAAGCCAGCATTAAAACTGTCTCCGGCACCGATGGTGTCCACCACCGCAACCGGCTCGGCTGACTGAGTCAGCGCCAGGTTCGCCGCCCATAAACACGCGCCATCAGGGCCACATTTTGCAATGCAAAAAGCATTTTCTGACATGTTAGCCAACAGGCTACGCGCGGCTTCATCAAGCGTTGGCTTATCCGCCAACCCTAACGTTTCAACTTCATTAAGCAGCAACGCATCGCAGAACGGTAGCCATGTTGCGGTTTGCTCACGCAACGTATTATTCCAGCCCTGCGGCGGCCAACCGCTATCAACGGCGACCCGATAACCACGCTGTTTGAGCGTGGCCAGCAGTTGCGGATACTCGGCATACAGCGCGGTACAAAGCCAGGTGCCGCACAGCAAAACCCAATCGCCAGGCTGGGCGGCTTCCGGGATTTGCGCCAGAACATCCTGCATCGAAAGACGGACAATATGCCCCTGGTTACTGAAAAAGGTACGTTCGTGGTCGGGATGAGTGACGCCAAAGGTCAGTGACGTTTCGCACTCACAGGTTGGCCAGTGCGGTGCACTCTCCGGAAACAGGCTCGCCAGCCAACCGGTGAACTGATCGTTGCCCTGATTGGCGACTAAACGATAGGGCGATTCCAGTGCCGCCAACGCCAGCGCACAGTTTCCGGCAGAGCCACCGGGGCGCAGCGAGCTGCTTTCGAGCATCGCTTCGGTGCCCTTTTTCGGCCACTCGTGCAGCGTGCTCATGATCAAATCCACATTGATATTGCCCACCACATACAGCGTGGCGCGGGTGTCAGGTTTTGCTTTCATGGGTGAGGATTCTCCGTGTCCATCATCAGCCTTTGCTGCCACCGGCTGTTAATCCGCTGACCAGTGTTTTTTGCAGCCAAAGCGCAATAAAGAGCGGCGGTATAGCCGCAAGAATACCAACGGCGGCAATTAACCCGTCGTCGGTAGCACGCCCGGCGGTGAAACCGGCAATGGTGACCGGCAGCGTCTGGGCGTTGATATTGTTGGTAAACAGCAGCGCGTAAAAGAATTCGTCCCACGCCAGCAGCCAGCCAAACATTGCCGAGGCGCCGAGTGCCGGTTTTGCCAGCGGTAACGTAATCCGCAGCAACACTTGCCAGTAACGCAAACCGTCCAGACGCGCGGCTTGCTCAATATCAATCGGCAGCGCATCAAACTGGTTTTTCAGCATCCAGGTGAGGAACGGAATAATCATCGAGCAATACACCAGAATCAGCCCAAGGTGTGTATTAAGCAGCGTCAGCTTTTCGAGGATGAAATAGAGCGGCAGCACGAACGCCACGGGTGGCACCATGTAAATCGCCAGCCCGCCAAACAGCCAGATGTCGCGCCCCGGATAGCGTGAAAAGCTGTACGCCGCCGGGATTGCCAACAGCAGCGAAATCACTGTCGAACCGCAAGCCACCAGCAAACTGTTGCCCAGCGCATGCAGGAACAGCGCGCCTGGTTTGCCCTCCTCTAACGTCAGCAGGCTGGCATAGCGGCTGAAATCCCACTGGCGTGGCAGCCATTCCAGCGGAACCCGGGTCAAGTCGGCAGCCGAACTGACGCTCATCAGGAACATCCATAACAACGGCGCAAGAATCGACACAGCTAACACCAGCGCGGCCAGATAACGCAGAATAAGGCGGATTTTCTGTTTCATTCGACGCTCCCTGAACGGCGCTGGCGCAATAACATCAGTATATAAATCAGAATCAGCACCGCACAAATCAGCGTCATCAGAATCGCGTAAGCCGCGCCGCTACCGGCACGCAAATAGCTGAACGATTCCTGGTAGACAAAGAAGCTGACGGTTTTGGTGCTGTCGAGCGGCCCGCCACGGGTCATCACGTAGATAATGTCGAACACTTTAAAGGCGTCGATGGTCCGTAAAATCAGCGCCACTGCCAACGGTGCGGCAATCGCCGGCAAGGTAATTTTGCGAAAACGCCGGAAGGCCGATGCGCCGTCCAGTCGTGCTGCTTCAAAGAGGTCGTCCGGGATAGTCTGCAATGCTGCCAGTACCAGTAACGTGACCAGCGGATAGTTCTTCCAGATGTCGGCAAACATCACCGCGTTAATGGCGGATGACGGGTCGCCAAGCCAGCTACGGTAGTTATCAATCAGCCCGAGCTGGGTTAGCAAGGCGTTGATGCTGCCGTAATCCGGATTGAAGTTCAGCCGCCACATCGTGGCATTGACGATAGTCGGCAGCGCCCACGGTAAAATAACCAGCACGCGCAGAATGCTACGCCCCCAAAACTGCTGGTTGAGCAACAGCGCCGTCAGCACGCCAAGAATCCCTTCGAAAATCACGGAGACAGCGGTGAAATAGAGCGTTCGCCACAGTGCTTCGCGAAAGTCGGGGTCAGTCAGCGCATAGAGAAAGTTATCACTGCCCACCCAGCCCGGTGCGCTGCCATCGCCAATTAATCCGGCATCGGTAAAGCTGAGCCACAACGTGCGAGCCAGTGGCCAGGCGGTGAGCAAGAACATCATCAGAAGCATAGGGGCCAGAAGTAACCAGGCCTGGCGTTTCTCGCGTTGCGGTAATGTGAGCATTCAGTGTTCCCGGCCCGCCATAGCCAGACTATGGCGGGCGTGTTGGTGAATAATTAACGCAAACGATCGGCGGCGGCGGTTGCCGCTTCCATCCCCTCTTTCGCCGGGGTTTTACCCTGCAATACTGCCTGGATGTTTTGCTGCAAAATGTTCGACAAACGCGAGTAATCCGCGGTGACCGGACGAGACAACATCACGTTGAGCGAGGTTTTCGCGGCAGCAATCAGTGTCTCCTGGCCTTTCTGTACCGCCGGATCATCGTAAGACGATTTCCAGATAGGCAGGCTCAATTTGGCATATTTGTCCTGTACCGGCTGCGAAGTCATGTAACTGATGTATTCCCACGCCTGATCCGGATGCGCACTGGCTTTGGCGATACCCAGCCCCATCGAACCATTCACACCAGCCGCACCGCCTGCGGTTTCACCCGGTGCCGGAACCACGCCAACATCACCCGCGACTTTGCTCTGTTTCGGGTCGTTCGCCATGTTGTACATATACGTCCAGTTCAGGGCGAAAGCGGCATCACCGTTGGAGAAGGACTTACGCACATCTTCTTCCAGATATTCACGGGAATTCGGGTTGGTCAGCCCTTTATCCAGCGTTTGTTTCATGTAATCGATAGCTTTCATGGCTCCGGCATTGGTGAAGTTCAGCTTGCCGTCTTTATAAAACTCACCTTTAAACGCCGACACCAGCGTGGTGTAGTCGCACAGCAGCGCTTCGGACTGCGACCAGCTCCAGACCAGCGGGTATTTCACAATGCCTTTTTCTTTCAGGATCGCCGACTGCTTCTCAACATCAGCCCAGGTGGCAGGCGGCGTGGTGATCCCCGCTTTTGCCAGCATCGCTTTGTTGTAATACAGATATTTGGTATCGAGGATCCACGGCATGCCCCAGCGTTTGTCTTTGTAGGTCACGGTGGAAATCGCGCCATCAAATATTTTGCTGCTGACGTCTGCCGGAATACGGGTGGTCACGTCCTGCAATAGCCCAAATTTGTTGAATTCAGCAGGCCAGATGGCATCGAAAAGCACCACGTCATAACCTTTATCACCGGCACCGCGAGCGGCAACAATCTTGTCGTGCAGCGCTTCGTAAGGGACAAATTCGAGGTTCACTTTGATGTCAGGATGCTGCTTAGTGAAATCTGCGGTCATCGCGCGGATATCGGCTTCACTGTACGCCGCCTGGGTCATAAACAGCGCACTGAGCGTGGTTTCAGCCAGCGCACTGGCGCTGTATCCCAGAGTGAATAAAGAGAGGGCGCACAGGGTGGCCGCAGGGGTAAATCGTAGGCTCATCGTCATTCTCCGAAACAGGGTTAAGTTGATTAAATCAATTTGATTGCTTTAATTGACTAAAAAAAATGGCATGGCGTTAGCCAGCCCTGCGTCCCTGCCGGATGATGCTTTGCTACTGGGCATTAAAAATCGAAGCATGTTAAAAACAAATAATTACTGACGAATATCATTAACACGTCAATAACATTCAAAGCTGTGATGCGACCGTCAAATTCATATCGCCGTATTAATAAAATCAAATTGATTGCTGTATTCACACTCCGCATACTGCCGGTAAGGTTTTCCGTGGGGAGAATGATGTGATAACAACTTCTGGCACCAATCTCGAACACGCTCGCGCCCACAATCGGCGGGTGGTTATTGAAGTGATTCGCCTTAATGGCGAACTTACCCGCGCTGAAATTGCCCGTCTGACCTCGTTAACACCGCAAACCGTTTCTAACATCGCCACGGAACTTGAACAGGTGGGGATTATCTCCGCTCATCTGCCGCGCCGTGCCGGCGGGCGGGGTCAACCAGCAACGCCACTGACACTCAATCCCGATAGCGCCTATTCCATCGGCATCCATCTTGATCATCAATCGCTGCTGGTTGTACTGGTGGATCTTGCGGGCCAGGTTCGCTTTCGCAAACTGGTCCATGTGCAAAAACCCCAGCCGGAACCCACTCTGGCTCTAATTGATCAGATACAGCAAGAAATGCGCCAACAAGTGAAAATCGACTGGCGAAAAATGTTAGGCATCGGCGTGGTGATGCCAGGCCCTTTTGGTGTTGAAGGTATTTCCTCACAGGGGCCAACCACCCTGCACGGCTGGGATAATGTGGATATTGAGGCGCGTTTGAGTGCGCTAACCGGCTGGCCTGTCACCCTCGAAAATGACGCCACGGTCGCCGCTATTGGTGAGCGTTTTCACGGGGTCGCCAGGCAATTATCCTCATTCGTGTACCTGTATATTGGCACGGGACTGGGGGCGGGGATCTTTACCGATGGGCGAATTTACACCGGGCATGCACACAATGCGGGCGAAATCGGCCACATGGTGGTGCAACCGGGCGGCCGCGACTGTTATTGCGGAAACAAGGGCTGCCTCGAACGCTATGTGTCGTTACAGTCGGCATACGAAGCCTGCGGGCTGGACCCCATGTCGGCGATGCCTGAAGACCTATTAGACGTCGATGAAGCGTTGTTCGATAGCTGGCTGGATACTGCCGTCGAGCCTGCCTGCCAGGCCATCAATATTATGGAATGTGTGTTCGACGCGCAGTGCGTGATTATTGGTGGGATGATGCCGCAACCGTTGGTTGAAAAGCTGATTAACCGCCTGACACCGCTGTACAATTCCGTGCGTAGCCGTTATCCGAAAAGTGCCAGAATTCGTATTGGAATGTCCGGCAGCGACACGCCTGCTTTAGGTGCCGCCGCATTACCGATCTTCGATGAATTTAACCCGCAGTATGAAGTTTTGTTGAAATAGCCGCCCCACAAGAGGGGCGGTACAAATTATCGAACCAAATGCAGGAAATGCAGGTGTTTCTCGTACTGGTCGAGAATATCGTGAATGATCTGTTCTTGCGTCCAGCCCATCACGTCGTAATCCTGCCCACCCTCTTTCAAATGCACTTCGCCGCGATAATATTTCAGCTCTTCCACGCGCTCATCATCGCTTAATCCGGACATCGCAAAAGCGGGCTGGATATAAGCTCGCAGGCGCACTTCATAAACAAAATTCAAATCCTCACCAAAGTCGACTTCGAAACGAATACGGTCATCGTCTGACTCATCGATGGTGGCAACCGAGCCTTGTTTTGCCAGCTCAGCTTCTACCAGCGACATAGCCGGTTGCACGACTTCACCGACAAAGCGCTTTACCTGAGAACGTTTCGGGAAGTAGGCGATATTACGCAAACGGCGCTGCCACGAGATAGGGTTGCGTGCCGCCGTTGGCGCAATGGTGGTCATCATCTGGCTGTCTTGTTTATAAGCGTCGATGCGCAACGCTTTCAATAAACCGTAAATCGACACCAGCAGGATGACCGAGAACGGCAACGCACTGGCGATGGTCACGGTTTGCAACGCCCCCAGGCCACCGGCAATCAACAAAGCAATAGCCACCGCGCCCATCATGGCCGCCCAGAAAATCCGCTGCCAGATAGGGGTTTGGTCCGAACCGCCGGAAGCCAGCGAATCGACAACCAACGCGCCAGAATCCGCAGAGGTGACAAAGAACACCACCACCATAGCCATCGCAATGCACGACAAAATATTCGAGAACGGGAAGTGTTCGAGGAAGTTAAACAACGCCAGCGAAACGTCGCTTTGCACCGTGGTCGCCAGATCCGTTGCGCCCTCATTCATGATCAGGTGAATGGCACTATTGCCGAACACGGTCATCCACAGCAGCGTGAAGCCCGCCGGGACGAACAGCACGCCAGTCACGAATTCACGGATGGTCCGCCCGCGCGAAACACGGGCGATAAACATCCCCACAAACGGTGACCAGGACAGCCACCAGCCCCAATACAGCAGCGTCCAGCCACCCAGCCAGTTGCTGGATTTCGGCTCGTAGGCATATAAATTAAAGGTTTTGCTGACTATCTCAGAAAGATAGCCGCCGGTGTTTTCGACAAACGATTTCAGCAGCAACACTGTCGGGCCAAGAATCATCACCAGCGCCAGCAACAGCACCGCCAGGCCAAGGTTTAATTCGGACAAAATACGGATGCCTTTATCCAGTCCCGAAACCACCGACAGCGTAGCCAGCCCGGTTATCGTCACAATCAACACCACCTGCACGGTTTCGTTAATTGGCAGACCGAACAGATGATTCAGACCCGCGTTAACCTGCAACACGCCATAACCCAACGAGGTTGCCACGCCGAACACGGTGCCAATCACGGCAAAAATATCGACCGCATGGCCAATCGGCCCATAAATACGATTGCCGATAAGCGGATACAGTGCTGAGCGTAACGTCAGCGGCAAATTGTGGCGATAGCTAAAGAACGCCAGAATCAATGCCACGATGGCGTAAATCGCCCAGGCGTGCAGGCCCCAGTGGAAGAAGGTCAAGCGCATAGCTTGTTTGGCCGCTTCCACTGTTTCCGGCGTACCGACCGGCGGAGAAAGGTAGTGCATCACAGGTTCCGCGACGCCAAAGAACATCAGGCCGATGCCCATTCCCGCAGAGAACAACATCGCAAACCACGAAACGTAGCTGAAATCAGGTTGCGAGTGATCCAGCCCCAGTTTGATATTGCCGTAACGCGATAGTCCCAAAAACGTCACAGCCATCAGGATCAGCGCCACCGCCAGAATGTAGAACCAACTGGCGTTAGCGAAAATGCCCTGTTGCAGCGCTTTGAATTTGCGATCGGCAAGTTCCGGATACAGTGAAGAAAATGCCACAAGGGCGACGATAAGAGCAGAAGAGATAAAAAATACCGGGGGATTGATATGACTACGACGGGCCACGTTTTCCGTGTCGTTTTGACTCATAAAATACCTTTTGATTATTTCGTTTAGAGCATTCGATAACTGGTAAAAAATTAAACAACAATATGGACAATCAGTCGCCAGATGAATTTAGCGAGCGCAGTATACCTGAAAAGTGAATTAATTTACATTCCAGCCACAGGGCCAGTGTGGTTATTTAAAGAAAACTCAATATCTTCTTTAAAATATCAAAAATAAAAAACAGAAAAACAAACAATAAATATC
>NZ_JAHWLU010000153.1:0-9266 GCF_022134725.1 Buttiauxella sp. S19-1 | reverse complement strand
ATTAATCAGGTGAAGTTAGATTTAGATAAATTTCTTAATCAACGTATTGACCTTAAATCATATTGTGAGAGTAACTTATTGAATTATGAAGTTTTCAGAAAAGAATTTAAAGAACAGACTGGCCTGTCACTTATGAACTATATGGTCCGGCGTCGTCTGGATAAAGCATGTACTTTACTGAGGACTACAAATCTCAGGGTGTTAGAAATTTCAAATGAACTAGGGTATTCATCTCAGTATGAATTTTCTAAACAATTTAAACGTTATTTCCATTTATCACCTAAGCAATATCGAGTTGGTAATGAGTAAATAGTGAAATATACATAATTGCAATTTGTTATTAACGTGAGCATTTGGTCGTAAATTTCCGCATAGAAATATGAAAACTTTACTATGAATAAATATGGATACTAAAAAATGATTGCATATATGGCTGTGCCGGTTGTGTTTATTACGATGTATATGATTATAAAAAATTATCAGACTCATACAACATTGACCATTTCAGGTCTTTTAATGCTGACTATCGGAGTGGTATTCACTCAAGGCGGTATCGCTGAATTTATGGGGGCACAATATAAATTCACCACGACTGGCTCAACATTTTTTGATTTGTTCGGAGCATTCAGTGCAATTATGTCTGAACGCACAGCAACGATCGGTATGATTGCTATGACATCAGCTGGTTTTGCTGCGTATATGAGTAAAATAGGTGCGGCTGATAGCTTAGTTAAAGCTTGTGCTAAACCACTACAAATAATTAATAAGCCCTATTTGATTTTGGCGATGGCGTTTATCATTGGCCAAACGTTAAATTTAGTTATTCCAAGTCCCGCAGGGCTTGCCATGCTGTTATTAATTTCTTTTTATCCTATTCTGATACAAGCAGGGGTAAGCCCACTTTCTGCTGCTGTAGTCATTGGAACATGTGGCTCCCTGGATCTAGGGCCGGGTTCTGGAAACTCAAATGTCGCTGCAGAATTGTTAGACATGTCGATAACAGAGTATTTTGCAACTACAGAAATCTTAGTTGCTATACCTGTGACGCTGACAGTTGCCGTATCACATTTCTTTGTTCAAAAATGGTTTGATAAAAGAGATGGTCATAAAAATCAACAAAGAGTAGATAACATTACTGGAGAAGAAAAAGGCATTTCCATCCCTAAATTTTATGCAGTGCTTCCGTTCCTGCCATTAGCATTATTAATGATATTTTCTGATATCGGTATTGACGGTATTAAAATTAATGCGCCGATAGCGATGTTTACCTCGTTAATATTGATCGTTGCAATTGATGCGTGTAAAAAACGAAATTTACAATTAGCTCTGGAGCATTCTTTCGAATTTTTCAAAGGCATGGCTGGTGCATTTAGTACGGTTGTTGTTTTAATTGTTGCAGCAACTATGTTTACTTTAGGTCTGGATGCCATTGGTGCGATCACTGCTTTAAAATCCATGATCTTAGCAGGAGATATTCACTACATCCTTATTACAATTTTCGGTATGTCAATTATCGCATTTACTGCGATGTTAACAGGGTCAGGCAGTGCCGCATTTGTTAGCTTTGCGAGCTTGGGTAATGAGCTTTCAAGCGCAGCGGGCGTCAAAGCAGTACAAATGCTGGTACCGATGCAACATGCTGCTGGTTTTGGACGTTCATTATCCCCGGTGGCGGCGGTAGTAATTGCAGTAGCTGTTGCGGCAAAGGTTAGCCCGTTTGAAGTGCTGAAAAGAGCAGCTATCCCTTGTGTTGTAGGTATATTTTCCACCCTGTTTTATACCCAACTTATTTTTGCTTAAAGGTGTCTCGCAATGACCACATGTTATGATCCAACAAGTTATACCCTGAACAGAAATGGTTTTGAGAATATATATCAAGATACCAGCATTTACCAAGTTTGGTTAGACATTGAAGCTGTATTAGCAAAGGTTCAGATTGAGTTGGGTATCATACCTCAACAACAAGGGGACATTATTGTTAAACACTGTGATATATCTCTTCTTGATAAAGAAAATATCATCCAGGGATATATAAAGACAAAACATCCATTGGTCCCTGTGCTCAATGAACTAGGACGGATTGTTGGTGATGATGCGGCTAAATATATTCATTATGGAATAACTACGCAAAATATTCAGCAAACAGCCGAGCTTTATATATGTAAGAAATTTCATCAGGAATTTATTTCTATAATAGATAAGATGGTTATCAATATTGGCGAACTTAAAAGGCGTAATGAAGGCGTTGTAATTGCGGCCAGAACACACTCAAAACATGCCTTGCCAATATTATTGAATACTAAATTTTCGGTATGGGAAGATGAGCTTTTAAGATGTAAAGACATTCTCATCACCTCTGCCGACGGTATCTTTCAAGTTATGATGGGCGGAGCAGTAGGTGGATTTCATACTTTGCCTGATGTAGGACCTGAAATGCAATCGCGGGTTGCTGATATGTTAGGTATGGGAGAAATGAAAATTCCCAGCAGGTCAATCAGGGTACATATGTGCCAATATGTGAACAATTTGACTTTGATTGCACATGTTTGCGCGAAAATAGCTGAGGAAGTATATATCAGCTCATCTGAAGAATATTCTGAAATGAGCGAAGGTTTTTCTGAGGGGCAGGTTGGAAGTAGTACAATGCCGCAGAAAATCAATCCTGCTTTATGCTATGGAATTATAGGCAACTCAAAGGTTTTATTTAGTTTGCCAGGAACTATATTAAATATGGCAGTAAGGCCATTTGAAGCTGATGGTTGTAGTAATTTAGTTATTGATAGCTTATTAAGAGAAGCTAATTTACTTACCCATGAAATAATTTTAAAAACTGAAGTTCTTTTAAAAGACCTCTTTATTGATAAAGCAGCCATGGAAAGAAATTTAAATATCACCAAAGGAATGATTAATGGTGAAAATGTCATGATGGAGTTATGCAAAAGAGGGCTAGGGAAGGCAAAGGCACACGAAGCTGTTTATGACATCATCATGGCGGCGAAAAAAGAATCGATCACATTCAGTGAATCGTATTCGCGATATGAGAACCTTCATTGTATTTTGCCAATGGAAGATTTTGAACAAGCTATTACTCCTGGCTCTTATACAGGATTGGAGTATAGCTAAGTCTGCATTTCTCACATTTCATATTACATCTGGAGCACCTGAATTTTTGAGTTCAGGTGCTCAAGGGTATTTGTGTGCCCGCTGTGCGGACATGATGCTTGACGTCCTAATGTGTTTCTCAAACCTCGGGTCGAGGGCTCTCACCCATCTCTCCACGGGTTACGGGCGAAAAAAAAGCCCGTATTTGCATACGAGCTCTTCTTCAAATGTGGCGGTGAGAGAGGGGTTCGAACCCTCGATACGTTGCCGTATACACACTTTCCAGGCGTGCTCCTTCAGCCACTCGGACACCTCACCGTTTTGTTGTTCCTTACCTGCCGGAACGGGCGCTAATGTAGGGAAAACTGGGGGCTGCGTCAATTCACTTTTCAGCAAAGTCGGTGCGTTTAGCCAAACTTCAAACAACTTGCTTCTTAAAACAGCAACGCTGAGGTGATTTTTTATTACATTCATCTACTGTATTGTTAAACGCTACGCGTAAGTACAAGAATAAATGGAGAAAGCATGGATATTATTTTTCACCACCCGACATTTGATACGCAATTTTGGCTCGACGGTATGCAGCAGCTCATTCCCGATGCCAGGGTTCGCCAGTGGCGTCCTGGCGATAACCAGCCAGCTGATTACGCTCTGGTATGGCATCCTCCGGTCGAGATGCTCAGCGGGCATAGTGAGCTGAAAGGTGTGTTTGCGTTAGGTGCAGGTGTGGACTCCATTCTGAGTAAACTACAGACGCATCCGGATATGCTGCCCGAAGGCGTGCCGCTATTTCGCCTCGAAGATACCGGCATGGCGCTACAAATGCAGGAATATGCCGTCAGCCAGGTGCTGCACTGGTTCCGCCGTTTCGATGATTATCAGGCATTGAAGCTGCAGGCCAAATGGTTGCCACTGGAAGATTATCGCCGTGAAGATTTTACCATTGGTGTGCTCGGCGCGGGCGTGCTAGGCGGGAAAGTGGCAGAAAGCCTCGCTGCCTGGGATTTCCCGGTTCGTTGCTGGAGTCGCAGCAAGAAAAATTATCCAGGTATCACAAGCTATGCCGGGAACGAAGAACTGAGCGATTTCCTGAATGGCACCCGCGTGCTTATTAACTTGTTGCCCAATACGCCACAAACCGTCGGTATTATTAACAGCCAAATGCTCAATCAACTGGCCGATGAGGCTTATGTTATGAACCTTGCGCGGGGCGTACATCTGGTCGAAAACGATCTGCTGGCTGCACTGGATAGTGGCAAAGTGAAAGCTGCAATGCTCGACGTATTTGCTAAAGAACCTCTACCTGAAAACAGCCCGTTGTGGAAGCATCCTCGCATTGCCATCACTCCGCATCTGGCGGCGGTGACTCGGCCGCAAGAAGCCATGGAGTACATTGCAAAAACCATTCGTGAAATTGAAAAAGGTGAATCACCGAGCGGACAGGTCTCTTTGCATAACGGCTATTAATGCTAAGCCCGGCCAGTGCCGGGCTAAAAAACAATGGCGATAACTGCTATCCTTGCGGGAAAGAGATAAAAGGAGAGAGCCATGTATCCCGTTGACCTGCATATGCACACCGTCGCTAGCACCCACGCCTATAGCACCCTTCACGACTATATTGCGATTGCGAAAAGCAAAGGCATCCAACTGTTCGCCATCACCGATCATGGCCCGGATATGGCTGATGCCCCACATTACTGGCATTTTGTGAACATGCGTATTTGGCCACGAATGGTTGATGGTGTTGGTATTTTGCGTGGTATTGAAGCCAACATTAAAAATACTGCCGGGGAAATTGACTGCACTGGCCCAATGTTGGATTCACTGGATCTTATTATTGCCGGTTTTCATGAGCCTGTATTTCCCCCAAAAGATAGCGCTACACACACAGAAGCAATGATCGCTGCCATGGCGAGCGGTAACGTTCATATCATCAGCCATCCAGGTAACCCGAAATTCCCGGTAGATATTCCTGCCATTGCACAAGCAGCAGCAAAATATCAGGTCGCACTGGAGCTGAATAACTCCTCATTTACTCATTCGCGCAAGGGCAGTGGCCCGAACTGCCGTGCTATCGCCGAAGCGGTGCGTGATGCGGGGGGGTGGTTATCGCTGGGTTCTGATTCCCATACTGCATTCACCCTTGGCGATTTCGATGAATGTCGCAAAATTCTGGCAGAAGTTGAGTTCCCGGAAGCGCGCATTCTCAATGTTTCTGTGCGCCGGATGCTTGGTTTCCTTGAATCCCGTGGTATGAAGCCAATCGAAGAATTTGCCACACTTTAGCTTTTACATCACAGTTTTTACTCAATAAATCTCTACTTAATGGACCACTAGCATGAATGAGTTTTCAATTATTTGTCGCATCTTAGGATCGCTGTTTTACCGCCAACCCCAGGATCCGCTTTTGGTTCCATTGTTGACGATGATCCGTGAAGGCAAGCTGGCAGAGCATTGGCCGCTGGAGCAGGATGAATTACTGACTCGCCTGCAACAAAGCTGCGATCCTCAGCTGCTAGCTGCTGATTACAATGCCCTGTTTGTCGGCGAAGAGTGCAGCGTACCGCCATATCGTTCAGCGTGGGAAGCGGGCAGCCACGAAGGTGACGTTCGTGAGTTCTTGAAACAACGCGGCATGCCGCTTGCAGAAACTCCTGCTGATCATTTTGGCACTTTGTTGCTGGCCGCTTCGTGGCTGGAAGATCAATCACAAGAAGACGAATTTGAAGCCCAGGTGCGTTTATTTGATGAGTACATAATGCCATGGGCGGGGACGTTCCTGGGCAAAGTGGAAGCGCATTCGACCACGGCTTTCTACCGTACGTTGGCATTAATTAGCCGTGAAGCTATTCAGGCGATGCGTGATGAGCTGGAAGAAGAAAGTGATGAATAAGTGTGATTTAAATCACATTTAAAATGTAACGTTGATTTTTGATTTACAAAAATTGTGCGGTAGATCGTAGTCGAGCGATAAGGCTCTGCTATGATACGCCGCTATGAACATACTTATTTCTCTGGCATTGACTACCGGTATTCTCTCAGGCCTTTGGGGTTGGGTTGCGGTGAGTCTTGGCCTTCTCAGTTGGGCTGGCTTCCTCGGTTGTACCGCGTACTTTGCGTGTCCGCAGGGCGGAATCAAGGGCCTTGTTATTTCTGCATGCACGCTATGTAGCGGCGTATTGTGGGCGGAAGTGATTATCCACGGCAGTGCGCTGGCTCCGCATCTGGAGATTCTGGGCTATATGGTAACGGGCGTCGTGGCATTTCTGATGTGCGTTCAGGCAAAACATATGCTGCTGTCATTTGTACCAGGTACTTTTATCGGTGCCTGCGCGACCTTTGCCAACCAGGGAGAATGGCGTCTTGTCGTTCCGTCGTTACTGCTGGGTTTAGTATTTGGGTTTGCGATGAAAAACAGCGGATTATGGTTAGCGGCGCGAAAAGCAAAACCTGAGTCACAGGTGATAACCGAATAAATAAAAAAACCAGCCGCGGCTGGTTTTTTCTTATCTGATAATTATCAGGATTCTGGAGGGACTGACATCTCTCTGTATTTAGCCAGTACCGGGTTGTTAACATCTTGCGGATTTTGCAGATCCCACAATCCACGGTTAATACCATCATTAACCAGATAAATAACTCCTGTTTCAATCGCTGACATCAGACACATCATCACCGGTTCATTGGTGGTATAGCCGATTTCACCTTCCAGCAGTCGTTGGTAATCCACGAAGCGGAATACCCCAGCCTGCACTTCATAAGACAAAATCGTTTTACTGGTATTCACCGATGAAAGCACTTCACCGGTACTCACGTTAACCACACGTAGGTTCACGGCAATTTGGTCCAGTTGATATTGAGTTTCGCCACCGATACCGAAGTACCGCGCGCCAACACCGCCTGATTTCACATTGCTTTCATAACCGATGATTGAACCTTCAACCATTACGTTTGCCGCAACCAGTGATTGCAAAGGCATACGGTTATTCTCGGCTACAGTTCCATTTTCCTGCGCTGCACGAATGATCTTACGTTCGTTGAGCAAGTTTTGCAGGCCCTGACGTTCCAGAGGAATAAACCAGCGAGAATCTTTTAATGCTGTGACCAGCATGGATGTTGCACTCTGTGGTACCGCGGTCGAGAAGTTACTTGCTGGATAAGGTTTAAATTGCCCAGTTTCATCTTGAATATTATATACCGAGACAAACAGTTTCCCTTTTGCTGGTGGCAAATGGGTTAAGTCACGATAACTTTGCGCACGAGGCAAAAGTGTAGGTTTCGCAGCTTCTTTAGGTGGTGCCGTTAAACAACCACTTAATAAACACACTGCTACGATGAGAAGTAAACGCTGCATGATGTTTATCCTTAAATACTTTTTTGATTATTTAATTTCCACTAGAAATCAGTGGAATTATTTTGTAAGCCTGCAACCTGGATAGTCGATACTTTTCCTGTTTTACGGTCAGTGACATTTAACTGTAGCTGTCCGTCAGTGTTTGCAATATCGACGATAAAATCATTAGTGATCATGCGACCCGGTTTGCCAGTATTAATATTGCTTAGCAACCCGCCAAGAAGTTGTGACTGAATAGCTTGAGTAAAGTTGTCCAGTGCTGACGGTGTTTCGATACCAAAATCATCGTCATAACTAGGGTCTTTATACGAGTTTTGAGCTTGCGCCTCATTAAGTAAGAAGGACCCATTATTGGGGTTGCCACCAAAATTTGGGTTAGTGAACTGAAAAGTCATATTGCCTCCCCAGGACAAAGGGGATATCAGCAGTAAAGAAATAACTGCATGAGTGATACGCATGACAGCCTCCTAAAATTCGTCGCTGGTTAAATCACCGGTACTTAACAATGTTTTGTCAATTTGTCGGCGCTTAATCGCTTCTGCGGTTTGGACCAGTGCGATAGTGACATTACGGTCAAAATCACGTTTAGAGGGGAATAAGAACGACTGAAATATGACGTCCTGATCAACGGTAATGGTTATCCAGCTCCCCCAACGGGCACTGGGGCGCTCATTGATGGTTAAGGTTCCGGTAAAACTGCTTTCCCACTTGTCACTAAAGGCACGATAAAACTCATGCCCCACCGAAGAAACGGTATGATCCGTTAATAATCCAGGAACCTCGACTTCAACGGCGCGAACGCCGTTGGAGGTCCAGACTAATACTGACGCTAGCAGTAAAGCAGTTTGTAATTTCATCGCCTTATCGCCTGAGATTATCGTTTGCCCAGGAAACAGCCTGAGTGCGATTTTTTACAGATATCTTCTTGAAAAGATTGTAGAGATGCGTTTTTACCGTGTTTTCACTTATAAATAACGACTGGGCGATTTCAATATTGGATGCCCCAATACGCAATTTATTAAGTATTTCCTTTTCACGGTGAGTCAAAAGAGATGACTCGACGTTATTGAAACGGTAGTTCCCTGAGTGATTAATAAGGTAACTTGCTAATTTCTGAGAAAAATAGCACTCTCCGGCCATTACGCCTCGAATACCTTCTACCACACGTGGCTCTTCCTCTGACATGTAAAATACGCCGTTTATATGCGGCCAGTTTTCTATGTCACGGAATTGATACTCTTCAGGAGTGTTAAGTAACAACAGCTTAATACTGTTATGTTTGCGACTTAAGTTATCTTGCCAATAGTTAATCAGCTTTTTATCGGCTTCAACCATATCGAAAAGCACCACTAAATTACCCACGACATCTTCAAGAGAGCGTTGAATATTATGGAGTTTCCCATTGATAGAGAGTGAAGACTTTAGATGCTGTAATAACGCAGTCGCTTGTAGCGAGGGTTTAGTGATCAACAATAAAGTTTGAGCATTTAACGCCTGGCTATTCATTGTATGGACTTCATTAAACATGATGAAACTCCATCCGAGTTTGCGCATCAACCAGCTGAATTAACAGAAAGTTAATTCACCAGAGGTACTGATAGATGCTGCACTGCTGTGTTTGAAATTAATGTAACACGGTCAAATAACGCTAAGTTGCGTCCTGACTTAATGTGTTAAACAAAATGTTACTGCTGATTTCAATCTAGCGGTTACTAATCTTAAAGCAAGTGTTAAAGCTGTTACAAAATGTAACTGTAGATATTAAAATGTTGCAATACACTTTTTTTGTTATTTAGTTTTAATACTAAAG
>NZ_JAHWLU010000152.1:0-9342 GCF_022134725.1 Buttiauxella sp. S19-1 | reverse complement strand
ATTCAGCGCAAACTTAAAGAATACATCATCCAGATTTGAGAAATTATCTACTAATTCAAGGCGATGGTAGTACATGCGCGCCAGTTGGATGAACGCATCATCGTAGCTATTCAATGTATAACCGTGGTGCTTACCACAAGCGATAATATCTACGTGAGGCAGCGTCAGCAGATGGTCGATAACGGTGTTGAACTGCTGTTTTGTCAGTTCACCGTTAAAGGTGTCCTTTTCTTCACTGACCACCCAACCCCCGTTATCGGCTACGAACGAAATCTCGTGGGCAATTTCCGGGAAAAATGAAATTAGCTGATAATACTGGTTGCCGCTGGCGACCACGAAGCGAATCCCTTGTTCTTTCATTTGTGCATAAAGGTCTGCAAAACGCGCGCGGTTGTACTCTTTATTATCGTCGAGGAAAGTCCCATCCATGTCGACGGCAATTAGTTTCACACTCATCGATTTCTCCGTTGAATTAATTTGGGTACAAGGTCTGTAGGTTTTGCGACGGCTTTCGCAACTAGCGCTGCAACAACCATCAAACTCAGTACTACCAGCATAGCCAGACGCAGGCCGTAATGTTCGCCGAGGAAGCCCAATAGCGGCGGCCCCACAAGGAATGCAATATAGCCAGAAGCGGCAACGACACTGACGCGAGTTGCCGGGTCTGGGCCGGTATCGCCCGCGGCAGAAATGGTGAGCGGGAAGCCGAGCGAGGTGCCCAGGCCCCACAAAATCACGGAAATGCCAGCGACAAAGGCATTATCGACAAAGATGATTAAGCCGATGCCCAAAATCCCCATCACTGCGCAGGCGCGAACCACGGTTACCCGGCTGTAGCGGTCGATAAACCAGCCGCCAGTGAAACGGCCCACGGTCATACCCAGCGTAAAGCCGACATAAATCATTGAACCAGACGTTGGGCTAAAACCATGACCGTCGACCATCAGCAATGGCAACCAGTCATTGGCGGAGCCTTCTGCAAATGCCATCGCCAGCACAATAGTACCAATCAATATCAGTTGTAGATCTTTATAAAAAGGAGGGTGTGGCTCGTGGGTATCAGCGGAATTCGCGTCGGCATTGTCTTTGCCTACACCATGCGGGATGGCGGTAATCGCGATAATAATGGGGGTAATCACGATTAAGCCAATCACCAACAAATGCCCATAAGCCGTGACGTTAAAAGCTGTCAGGCTCATGCCAATACCTGCGCCTGCCAGCGTGCCAAGGCTGTAAAAACCGTGCATCATCGGTAACACTGTCTTTTTCAGCAGCCCTTCAACTATGGCGCCTTCTACGTTCATCGCCACTTCAGATGAACCAAGACCTGCACCTAAAATCGCCAGCCCCAGCGCAAACAGCCACGGGGAAGAAAAGAACAGTGCAACGCCCATCACCAACATGCCGGTGACCATTAGCGTCATACCGCTACGGATAATATTACGCGTACCAAAACGCTTAACCAGCCAGCCGGAAAAGAGAATGCCGCTCATCGAACCAACCGACAGACCAAACAGCACAATACCCATACCGGCGGTCGACACACTGAGCGTGTCCCGAATGGCTGGAGTACGTGTAGCCCAGGAGGCCATAACAAGACCAGGCAGGAAGAAGAAGGCGAACAATGCCCAGGTGCGACGTTGGGTTGCTTTACGTTGGCTAATAGCGGCAGACATGGAAATACCGGTTGGCGGTGAATGAGAATGACACTAGCAAGAATGTGTACATTTGTACACATTGCCTGGTAAACTCTTTTTAGTCCGGCTTAACCGAGTATAAATCATGAGCAAAGCCCCGCGCCGTAACGATCCCGACCGACGTGAAAGAATTGTGCAAGCTACGCTGGATATGCTGGTGGAACACGGTATTAGCCATATCACACACCGTAAAATTGCCGAAGCAGCAGGCGTTTCGTTAGGGTCGATGACCTATTATTTCGACGGTATCGAATCATTGCTCAGTGAGGCATTCACGCAGTTTGCCCACCAGATGTCAGACGATTACCGTAACCGTCTGGCGCAAGCCAGTAATCGCAATGAGGCCTGCGAAGCGATTGTCGACATGATCTGTGGCGAGAAAATTGCCACCTCTTATAACTTGCAAGTGATGTATCAACTGTATGCTTACGCTAATCGTAATCCACAGCTAAAAATCATTATGCAGGACTGGATGTGCCGCAGCCAACAAGTGCTGGAAGCCTTTTTTGACCCGATTACCGCCCGAACCCTGGATGCTTTTATCGAAGGCATGACACTGCATTACGTCACGGATCGGCATCCGTTGAGCCGGGCAGATCTCAGCAGAATGCTGGCAAAAATTGTCGGATAAATTTGGCAGGTGATTTTTTGCCTGTTGTTAGCTAGAGTTTGAAGCAGTTTCCTAATGTGAGTCCCTTACCAATGTAGTTGTCCCCTTAACGATAAACACAGCTTTAAAACCGACGAAATCGTCGGCGACTTCTTTGTGCTTGTTGATAAGGGATAACACATGTTTTTTCTCATTCTGCGTACGCTTCGCCAGCACCGCTGGTTTGCCCTGCTTGGGGCGGCATTACTGCTTTCTTCTGTCGGGAATGGCCTGACTTATGTCATTGTTTTTGGGAAGCTCCTCGCACTCGAAGCAAAACCTTCAGTACTGACGCTTGCCTATATTCTCGCGCTAGCACCCGGCTTCCCGGGGAGTTATCTGGCAGAAAAATTGCTCACCAAAATGGCACCTATTCCGGTCATGATTTTGTCTGAAATCATCGGGCTGTTGGGATTGTCTCTGCCGGCGTGGTCGTTATATAGCGATAACCTGATCCTGCTGCTTTCAAGCCAGGCGGTGGCGGCCTTTGCGGGGGGCATGATGGTGCCGGTTTTAAGCCAGACGTTAAAGAGCGGCCTTAAACCCACGGAACTCCCCGCTGCATCGGGCCTGGAAACCTTTATCTTTGCGGCAAACGTCATCCTTGGCATCGGCATTGGTACCTTGCTTTATGGGCACCTGCCTGCAGTGGCTATTCTCGCTCTGGATGCGCTGAGTTTTGTTCTGGGTATCGTGCTGCTGTTCGCTACACACCGGGCATTTCGGCCAGTGTGTGTGCCGGAAAATGGTGAGGTTATAGGCAACCTCAGCTGGCGAAGACTCACACAATTACAACGCCGAAGTCTGCTTTTTCTCCCGGCGATTGCGCTTGTCGGTGCTCCAGCAATGGCACTGTTACCGGCACTGGCGACAAACTTTAGCGGCTCATCCACTGACACGGGGTTGATGTTGTTACTGGCTCGCAGTACAGGGCAGCTTATCGGCCCGTTGCTGTTGTCTGAAGCACAGCTGCAACGCCACTCGGGGAAACTCAATGTACTGATCATTTCGCTCGCGTTGTTTATCTGCTGCTACGCACTGGTTTCGATCACCGATAAGCAATGGCTGGCTATGTTGCTGATAGTTATGGCCCACATCTTCACCAACATTGTCTATGTGCTGGCGACGCTAAACATCATGCAATCGTTTCCTGCCTCTGTCACCGGCAGGGCGATGGCGAAGGCCTGGCGCGTACAACTGATTATCACCTTGATTCTTCCGGTAATAGCAGGCTTTGCAGCTGACACTTTCGACCCTGCGTGGGTGCTGTACCTCAGCTCTGGCGGTGGGTTTGTGGTGCTGATTTGTGTACTCGCCACGAATCATTTAGCTGGGCGAAGAGAGGGAACGGCTTTGAATCTTAAAAATAGTGGCTAATTCCCGGTAGTCGCAATAGGTTTTAGTCAGGCGGTAAAGAGCGGGGAGTACCAACCGTTACCGCCTATTTTTAGTCGAGAGTTGTACCAGCAGTCATATTGACCACCGTTGCCGTCATTGCGCCTGCATGATCCGACGCCAAAAATGCCATGAGCTCGGCAATTTGCGAGAGTGTTGGCAGACGTTTCAGCATGGTGCTTTGCGCAGCACCCGCCACCCACTGTTCCACCGTCAAACCCGCTGCTTGTGCCTTTGGTGCAAACACTTCGCTGGTATAGGAACCCGCCTGAATAGCGCCGTCTAGCGCATGTGAACGCACACAAATGACTCGAATATTCTTTGGCGCTAGTTCGCAGGCCAGAGCCCTTGTGAAGGCTTCCATACCTGCGCTGCCGACAACATGACCCAGGTGGCCTGGAATTGCCATTGGCCCTGCGGGTGCGACCACCGAGAGGATGACGCCTGCGCGGTCACCGCCCATATAGGGAATGACTGCTTTGGATAGGTTGAATTGTGCTGCCAGGAACGGGTCTATTCCTTGCCTGAATTCTGTGAGGGATAACTCCGCAATTCCTTTGCCTTGATTATGGACAAAACCGGTGGCGTTGATCACCACGTCAAAACCACCAGTCTGTAGTGCAAGCTGTGCAACGTGCTCGCTGGTGGACTGCTCGTCGAGGACGTCGATGATGAATGTTTCGGCCTTTCCACCCGCTACGCGAATCTCATCAGCAACACTGCTCAATTTATCCTGGTTGCGTGCACCCAAATACACCTGTGCGCCCTCGCGTGCCAGAGCATGCGCAACGGCGCTACCGATAGCACCACTTCCACCGAAGATCACCGCTACTTTGCCTTCAACTAACATCGCGCAACTCCATTTAGCCCACCAGTATGACTCAAAAGTATGGGTGCTAAGTGATAGGTTGCAAGCGGCGGGCGTCTACGGTCACGGATTTCAGGCAATAAAAAACCCATCAACCTTGAACCAAAGAGGCGGGGTTGATGGGCTCCACAAATTGGGGACATCAAAGAAAAGCAGTGGCACTAATTAAGACTTTGCCCAAGGTAAAAAGTTCGCAATGTCTTAAAAAAATCTTTTTTCTTTGTCTGCGGCACAGATCACAAACCAGGCCATATGATTACGATAAGCGTCCCGGCCAGGGTTAACAACACGTTAGCGATAGCGTAGGTTCCGGCGTAACCCAGTGCCGGGATGTTGCTGCGCGCGGTGTCGCTGATGATTTCCATTGCCGGTGCACAGGTACGTGCCCCCATCATTGCGCCAAACAGCAACGCGCGGTTCATACGTAAAACGTATGCTCCAAACAAGAAGCAGATCACTACCGGAACAAGGCTGACGATCAGCCCGGCAACCAGCATTTGCCCGCCAATTGCACCTAAACCGTTGCCAATGCCGCTGCCTGCACTTAAACCGACACCAGCCATAAATACCATCAAGCCGAATTCTTTCACCATATTCAGCGCCCCTTGCGGGATGTAGCCGAAAGTAGGGTGGTTGGCTCGCAGGAAGCCCAGCATAATTCCGGCGAACAGTAAGCCTGCTGCATTACCTATGCCAAAGCTAAAGGAGCTGAACTGGAAGGTGATCATGCCGATCATCAAACCAATAATGAAGAAGGCACAGAAAGCGAGCAGGTCGGTAATTTGGCTGTGAATTGAGATAAAGCCGATACGTTCTGCCACGGTTTTCACGCGTCGGGCGTCACCGCTGACCTGTAAAACGTCGCCTTTGTTGAGCACGATATTGTCGTCAATCGGCATTTCAATTTGGCTACGGATAACGCGGTTGAGGAAGCAGCCATGATCGGTCAGCTTTAATTGGGCCAGTCGACGGCCAACGGCATTGTGGTTTTTCACCACAATTTCTTCGGTGACGATGCGCATGTCCAGCAGGTCGCGGTCGAAAACTTCTTTACCGTTACGGAAACTTGGGTCGAGGCGGGAATGCGCATCCGGATAGCCTACAAGCGAAATTTCATCGCCTTTTTGTAGCACTGCGTCACCATCCGGGTTTGCCAGAATGCCATTACGACGAATACGTTCAATGTAGCAACCGGTCTGGCGATAGATACCAAGTTCACGCAGATTTTTACCATCAGCCCAGGCAACCAGTTCAGAACCCACGCGGTAGGCTCGAATAACAGGCAGATAAACTTTGCGGGCGGCATCTGTATCTAACCCGCGTTCGCGAGCGATTTGCTGCGCGCTGGTTTGCAAATCCTGGTGCTGAAGTTTTGGCAAATAACGAGCGCCAACAATCAGGCTAACCAGGCCTATCAGATAAGTCAGGGCGTATCCGAGGCTCAGGTTATCCAGTGACGTGGCTAACTGGGCTCCGGCAACACCCGAATGGCGCAAAGTATCACCTGCACCAACCAGCACCGGCGTGGAGGTCATCGAACCTGCGAGCATCCCGGCGGTCAGGCCGATATCCCAGCCAAAGAGTTTCCCCAAACCTAACGCCAGCAGCATGGCGCTGCCGACCATCACGAGGGCCAACATCAGATAATTTTTGCCATCGCGGAAGAAAATTGAAAAAAAGTTTGGCCCAGCTTCCACGCCGACACAGAAAATGAACAACATGAAACCCAAATTTAGGGCGTCAGTGTTAATCGAAAAATGTTGCTGGCCGAGTATTAAAGAGACCACTAAAACACCAATGGAATTACCCAGTTGGATAGAGCCAAGGCGTAATTTCCCCAGGCATAAGCCCAGGGTCAGAACAACAAATAATAACAGGATGTAATTCCCGCTTAACAAATCTGCGACGTTTATATTCACGAAGGCTAACTTCTTGTTTACTAGTAACTTGTTGAAAGAGATGGTTTTTTGGTTTAAGGTTTCTACTAATGACGACGCAATTTGATGTATTTTCTTTGCATTAAAATATCCAGTGCGCAGACCTGATAATGGCCAGTAGTTTAATCTTTATAAAGATTAACGGCTAGTAAGAATATTATGCTAATTGCGCGATGTATTTTTTTAGCAAGGATTGCTGAAACTTATCTGACTCGGGCAGATTCTGCGTGCAGAACTGTAATTTTAAGTTCTATACCCGTTAGCATTCGAGTTGCAGCCAACACCCCTGCAGCTTGAAGGATGACGGTATATAGGCGAGCGTCAGGAGGATGTTTGTTCATGCGTGGACAACGTTGGTTTGGGGTCATTTGCTGCTTCGTGTTGTTTGTTGGCGTGTTTCTTTCTCAGAAATTAATGGCCGCCAACAGCTACCCGGGTGATAAGCACTCAGAGTGGGGAATGTTATTTTTTATCCTGCCTGGTGTTATCGCTAGCGTGTTTTCCCGCCATGGCAGAGTGATCAAACCGCTGATGGGCGCAGTACTGGCTTCACCGCTTTGTCTGCTAATCATTCAATTTTGGTTGTCGCCAACGCGAACGTTCTGGCAAGAAATGGCCTGGATGTTTAGTGCTGTGTTTTGGTGTGCTCTTGGAGCTTTGTGCTACTTGTTTTTACGTAGACTTCTCCGCCGTCAGCGGCGATAAAAAAACGGCTCGGTTGCTTAAACCGAGCCGTTTTTTTTAGTTTGAGGCTTATTCTGCGTTCTGGAACAAACTCAGGTGTTCTTTCGCGTAAGCTTCGAAATCAGTGCAACCACCAATGTGTTTCTGGTCGAGGAAGATCTGTGGAACGGTTTCAACCGGTTTACCGACAGTTTTTTCCAGATCGGCTTTGCTGATGCCTTCTGCATGGATATCAACATAACGGAAGTTGAAGTCGTCACGCTCAGCGGTCAGTTTCTCAGCCAACTCTTTAGCACGAACGCAATATGGGCAGCCTGGGCGGCCAAAAATTACTGCAAACATGGTATCTCCTTCATTTTTTATGGCCGAACGAAGCGGCGTATGGCATCTATAATGCCGCTAACTGTGATGAATGGGAAGAAGGTCTTGCCTGTTAGTCTGATACTCAGCACCTATATTGCGCGGACAAAACTGCTACCGGCCAGGGTATACTCAATCGATTATTGCCTCTGGAGACAAGCGGATGCGCTCACTTGGTGCTTTGCCGAAACCGGTGTTAGTCCTTGAAGTTATTGGTATCGCTTTTTTACTGCTTTCATATCTTTCCTTGAATGGTTACGTCGTGTTGCCCGCTCCCATAGGCAGTGCCACTGCGGCCATAGTCATGGTTTTCGTCGGCATTGCGTTGATGATTCCAGCAGCAGCATTTATGGTGTGGGCGATGGCGCAGAATGTGGCACCGCTGCTGACTAAAGGCCAGCCACCCGTCGATAAATCTCTTTCAGAAAAGCCAAAGGATAAACGCAATGACGCCGACCATTGATCTGCTGCGTTCACACCGTTCCATTCGTCGTTTTACCGACGCTCCCATTACAGACGAACAGCGTGCAGCCATTATTGCCAGCGCCCAGGCGGCTTCAAGTTCTAGTTTTTTGCAATGCAGTTCGATTATTCGCATTACCGATAAATCACTGCGTGAACAGCTTGTTGCGCTGACGGGGGGGCAAAAACATGTGGCTCAAGCCGCAGAATTCTGGATATTTTGCGCCGACTTTAACCGCCATTTGCAAATCTGCCCTGAGGCACAGCTCGGTCTGGCAGAGCAATTACTGCTGGGAGTGGTGGATACCGCGCTACTTGCGCAAAACGCTTTTACTGCGGCGGAGTCTCTGGGTTTAGGCGGTGTCTATATCGGCGGTATTCGTAACAGTATCGAGACGGTGACCGAGCTATTAGCTTTGCCAAAGCATGTTCTGCCATTGTTTGGTTTGTGTCTGGGTTGGCCTGATGAAGATCACGACATCAAGCCTCGTATGCCTGCTGCGATGGTAGTGCATGAGAATAGTTATAAGCCCGTCGACGCCGAGGTGTTGGCGCAGTATGACGAAGAGATGGCGCAGTACTATCTTTCTCGCGGTAGCAATGCTCGCCGTGACACATGGAGTGACCACATTCGTCGCACCATCATTAAAGAAAACCGTCCTTTCATTCTCGATTATCTGCATAAGCAGGGTTGGGCAACGCGCTAAACTATCAAGCGGTGGCTCCCGCCACCGCCAATCAATACATTTTTACTATCAATCACCCGCCTAAACGGTATTGGTGGTGCGTAGTCGCGAGTCGGTATAACAGAGCTAGCCACACTTTCTGTGATTATTTCGACACGATGACAAGGAACACCCGATGCCGATGACGACTCTTGATAACTCCCCGTTTTACGCCGCAGATATTATCCGTTCACGTATTAATGGCCTGGTGCCACGCGTGGCTTTCATTCTGGGATCCGGGCTTGGCGAATTGGCTGAGAAAATCGAACAACCAGTGGTATTCCCATACGACGAATTGCCTGGATTCCCGGTTAGTACGGTACACGGCCATGCTGGCGAATTAGTGGTTGGTACTCTCGCCGGTGTTCCCGTCGCTTGTATGAAAGGGCGGGGTCACTTTTACGAAGGACGTGGCATGTCTGTGATGACCAATGCGATCCGTACCTTCAAATTGCTGGGTTGTGAAATCCTCTTCTCGACTAACGCGGCGGGTTCACTGCGCCCTGAAGTTGGCCCAGGTCAACTGGTTGCGCTTAACGACCACATTAATACCATGCCGGGTACG
>NZ_JAHWLU010000151.1:0-9521 GCF_022134725.1 Buttiauxella sp. S19-1 | reverse complement strand
ACATGGTTGTGTATGTTCTATATTGAGAATGAAACACCATATGTAGCGCACCTTCCATTTTCTTACGACCGACAAAATCATTTGGATAAATAATTTCACCCAAATTAGAATCAAAGAAACAAATATCGCGAGCGGCTATCTTCAGAGCAACGGAATGCCCAACGCTTGCGTTAACCATATTTATTTCATGCTTACCATTCATTACCAATTCATTCATCAAAGCTGATGCCGATACTCTACTTAGTCTGACCATACCTCTATAACGAATATGACCTTCTATTCTTACAATCTCATTAAATATTTCTTCTCTGGGAAGTGAGGTATACGCCAAAGCAACATGATAATGTTGATATTGGAGATTCATAACCCCACGAATAATGCTCTGAGTTTTTGGCAAATGAAAATAATTCTCAACATTGCACGAATGCGGAGGTGAAATAAGGTAAGCTGCGCTAAATCCATAACAAGCCCCCCCCAATCCATATATTTCCTTGCCCTGAATATCCTTTTTCCCTGTTGCTCCAGTCCACACACCACCCAACTTTGTTCGATCGGTACCTGACCAACCGTACTTCCTCATGTAAGCACTCTGGCTAAAATAATTGTATTTACCCTTAGTATTTCTGACATAAGTCATTAATGCATTTACTATGTTTGGCATCCAATCCCTTATATAGACTCATACGCATAAATTAAACAATACATAACAGATCACAGCGTTATCTCAATGGCTGAGATTTATGTAATAATTTGGGGTGGCACGCTATCACAAATATTATTACCTTTATACTTAAATAGTTATTAAGTATTATATAGTCATTATTAAAACCAATGATAAACCTCACAAATAAAACCATTTAATTAAAAAAGAAAATATATTATTAATATATTTGATATTGACACTACTTCATTGTTATCGATTACCTGAGTTTGAACGGCCAGGAAAAGCCGTTTATCTCCTGGTGAGGGCAACTCAATCCACTCTCTGTCATCTGCCCAAATGACATCGTCAAATGTGTCGATGTCACTGTCATCCCACCCCGGATCAATGCGCAAAGCCTTGAATCACGCTAGTTTCAAAGTTGGCACACTTTATGTATGCCTAAAGCAGTCTTATAAAAAACACTCTATCCAGGAGTCTCTGATGAACCGCTTCATCATTGCTGATTCGAGCAAATGTATTGGCTGTCGCACTTGCGAAGTGGCCTGTGTCGTGTCCCACCAGGAAGCACAGGATTGCGCGGCATTAACACCGCAAACTTTCCTGCCTCGTATTCACGTGGTTAAAGGCGTGAATGTTTCTACCGCAACGATGTGCCGCCAGTGCGAAGACGCACCTTGCGCCAACGTCTGCCCTAACGGGGCTATCAGCCGCGAACATGGCTTTGTGAATGTGATGCAGGAACGCTGCATCGGCTGCAAAACCTGCGTGGTTGCCTGCCCATATGGCGCGATGGAAGTGGTTGTTCGCCCGGTTGTGCGTAACAGCGGCGCGGGTCTTAACGTGATGGCTGAAAAAGCCGAAGCGAATAAGTGCGACCTTTGCCACACCCGTGCAGAAGGCCCGGCCTGTATGGAAGCCTGCCCAACCAACGCCATTATCTGCGTTGATCGCAACAAACTTGAACAAATGAATATCGAAAAACGCCGCCGTGCTGCGTTTGATGCGACTTCATCTATTTATTTCTAAACCCCTTTAACTTCACTTTTAACAGGTCTGTTACTGATGAAAAAAATTACCAGCGTCTGCCCTTACTGTGGCGCAGGCTGCAAACTCAAACTGGTTGTTGAGAAGAATAAAATTATCCGTGCCGAAGCGGCTGATGGCGTGACGAACCAAAATGAACTCTGCCTGAAAGGCTATTACGGCTGGGATTTTCTCAACGACACAAAACTGCTCACACCGCGTCTGACGCAGCCGATGATTCGTTATGAAAAAGGCGGCAAGCTCCAGCCTGTTAGCTGGGATGAAGCCATTAGCTATACCGCGAAACGCCTGAAAGCGATTAAAGATCAATATGGCCCGCGTTCCATTATGACGACCGGTTCGTCACGCGGAACGGGTAACGAAACTAACTATGTGATGCAGAAGTTTGCCCGCGGTGTGCTGCATACCAACAACGTCGATTGCTGTGCGCGTGTTTGCCACGGGCCGTCGGTGGCGGGTTTGCAGGTGACGCTGGGAAATGGCGCGATGAGTAACTCCATCGGCGACATCGAACATTCAAAATGCCTGTTGGTATTTGGTTATAACTGCGCCGATTCGCACCCGATCGTGGCGCGTCGGGTGATTAAAGCGAAAGAAAATGGCGCGAAAATCATTGTTTGTGACCCGCGCCGCATCGAAACCGCGCGTATTGCAGACCAACATTTGCAGCTGAAAAACGGCTGTAATATGGCGCTGGTGAATGCCTTTGGCTACGTGCTGCTCGAAGAGAACCTCTACGATAAAGAGTACGTGGCGAAATTTACTGACGGTCTGGATGCTTACCGTGAAGTGGTAAAAGGCTACGCGCCAGAAGACGTTGAGCATTTGACTGGCGTACCGGCGCATCAGGTTCGTCAGGCGATGCGGACGTTCGCCGCAGCTCCTTCAGCCACCATCATGTGGGGCATGGGCGTGACGCAGTTTGGTCAGGCAGTCGACGTGGTAAAAGGCTTATCAAGCCTGGCACTGCTGACCGGTAACCTGGGGCGTGAAAACGTTGGCGTTGGCCCGGTACGTGGGCAAAACAACGTGCAGGGTGCGTGTGATATGGGCGTACTGCCGAACCAGTTCCCTGGCTATCAGGATGTGGTTGACCCGGACGTTCGTGCCAAATTTGCCAAAGCATGGGGCATCAACGTTGATGATATGGACGACAAAGTCGGCGTGCGTATCACCGAAGTGCCGCATATGGCCATCGAAGGTGAAATGAAAGCCTATTACATCATGGGCGAAGACCCGTTGCAGACCGAAGCCGATCTTGGCCTGGTGCGCAAAGGGTTTGAAGCGCTCGATTTTGTGGTAGTGCAGGACATCTTTATGACCAAAACCGCCGAAGTGGCGGATGTGATTTTGCCAGCGACTTCCTGGGGCGAACACGGTGGCGTATTCACCTGTGCGGACCGCGGCTTCCAGCGTTTTGAAAAAGCCATTGATGCGAAATACAACGTCAAACGTGACTGGGAAATTATCAGCCTGCTCGCAACCGAGATGGGCTACCCGATGCACTACGACAACAACCAGCAAATCTGGGACGAACTGCGCGAACTCTGCCCGCTGTTCTTTGGTGTGACCTGGGAAAAAATGGGTGAAATGGGCCATGTTCAGTGGCCGTGCCCGACGCTTGACCACCCTGGCACGCCGTATCTCTACAAAGACAGCAAGTTCGATACTCCAAACGGTAAAGGCCAGCTTTTTGCCGCGCAGTGGCGTGCGCCTGCCGAAGTGCCAGATGCCGAATATCCGCTGGTGCTGTGTACCGTGCGTGAAGTTGGCCACTACTCTTGCCGCTCGATGACCGGCAACTGTGCGGCGCTGCAAACCCTGGCCGATGAACCTGGATTTGTGCAAATGAACCCGACAGACGCCAACCTGCTCGGCATTAAAGACAAGCAACTGGTGTGGGTCAGTTCACGTCGCGGCAAAGTTATCAGCCGTGCAGAAGTGAACGAGCGCATTAACGTAGGCTCCGTTTACATGACCTACCAATGGTGGATTGGTGCGTGTAATGAGCTAACGCAGGACAACCTGGACCCGATTTCCAAAACACCGGAAACCAAGTATTGCGCGGTCAACGTTAGCCAGATTGCCGACCAGCAATGGGCAGAAAACTACGCTCAGACGACCTATAGCGATATGAAAGCGCGTTTGCGTCAGGCTGTAGAAGTTTAAGTGTAAAAACAACCCTCATCCCAACCTTCTCCCTGAGGGAGAAGGAGTATTCCCCCCTCTCCTGTGGGAGAGAGTTGGGGTGAGGACGAAAGTTTTAAGGAACAATTGTGAATTTTAACGGCGTGATGCTACGCATTCGCGGCAAAGTGCAGGGCGTTGGCTTCCGGCCATTCGTCTGGCAACTGGCGCAACAACTCAGCCTCACCGGCGATGTCTGCAATGACGGCGCGGGTGTGTTAGTGCGCCTGACATCCACCGCCGATGCGTTTATCACCAGGCTTCACGCCCATTGCCCGCCACTGGCGCGTATCGATAGCCTTGAACAATCGCCAATGCAGTGGGAAACGCTACCCCAGGATTTCACCATTCGCCACAGTCACAGCAGCGCGATGGAGACACAAATCGTCCCCGACGCCGCCACCTGCCCGGATTGCCTGCGCGAACTCAACGATCCAAACAATCGCCGTTATCGCTATCCGTTTATCAATTGCACCCACTGCGGCCCGCGCTTCACCATTATTAATGCCATGCCGTATGACCGGCCAAACACGGTGATGGCGGCTTTTCCACTTTGCCCAGCGTGTGAAAAAGAGTACCGCGAACCAATGGACAGGCGCTTTCATGCGCAGCCTGTCGCTTGCCCGGAATGTGGGCCGCAAATCAGCTGGCAATGTGATGAGCAACACCTTGAGCGCGAAGGCGCTTTGCAGGCAGCCATTACAGCGTTAAAAGCCGGGAAAATCGTGGCGATAAAAGGGCTGGGCGGCTTTCATCTGGCGGTGGATGCGCGTACCGATGCAGCGGTTTCACGGCTGCGCGAGCGTAAACAGCGCCCGTCCAAACCGCTGGCGGTGATGCTGCCAGATTCAGACGGCTTACCAGAAAATGTACTCGCCCAACTGACAACGCCTGCGGCACCGATTGTGTTAATGGCAAAGTCTGCGCTGCCTGGGCTAAGTGCGTTTATCGCCCCTGGCCTTCGCGAAGTCGGCGTGATGCTACCCGCCAACCCGCTACAACACCTTTTGCTTCAGGGTTTTGGCGGCCCGCTGGTAATGACATCCGGCAATTTAAATGGCAAACCGCCAGCAATCACCAATCAGCAAGCGCTTGAAGAACTGGCCGATATTGCCGACGGCTGGTTGTTGCACAACCGCGACATCGTGCAGCGAATGGATGATTCCGTGGTGCGGGCAAACGGTGAGATGCTGCGCCGCGCCAGAGGGTTTGTGCCAGATGCTCTGCCGTTGCCGCCAGGTTTTTCAGGCCTGCCGCCGATTCTGGCGTTAGGTTCCGACCTGAAAAATACCTTCTGCTTGCTGCGTGGCAACCAGGCGGTGCTCAGCCAGCATCTTGGCGATCTCGCAGAAGAAGGCGTTGAAGAGCAGTGGCAAAAAGCACGCACACTGATGTGCGAAGCCTATGATTTTACGCCAGAACAGATCGTGATAGACGCCCACCCAGGCTACCACAGCGCCCGCATCGGCCAGGAAATGGGCATGCCTGTGAGCAAAGTTTTGCATCACCATGCTCATGCAGTGGCATGTATGGCGGAACACAGTTGGCAGTTGGACGGCGGTGATGCGATCGCGCTAACCCTTGATGGCATTGGCTACGGCGAGAACGACCAGTTGTGGGGCGGCGAGTGCCTGCGGGTGAACTATCGCGATTGTGAACATCTCGGTGGCTTGCCCGCTGTAGCGCTGCCGGGTGGCGATCTCGCCGCTCGCCAGCCGTGGCGCAACCTGTTCGCCCAATGCCTGGCTTTTGTGCCGGACTGGCAACAATGCCCTGAAACCGCCGTGGTACGCGAACAAAACTGGCCGCTGCTGGCAACGGCGATTGCGCGTGGGATTAACAGCCCACGAGCCTCCTCCACGGGCCGCCTGTTTGATGCAGCTGCGGCGGCGCTGAACTGCGCTCCGCTACAGCAAAGCTACGAAGGGGAAGCCGCCTGTCGCTTTGAAGCGCTGGCGTCACAAAGTGGTGCGTGTCTGCATCCTGTTACCCTGCCGCTTATCAAAGGCCAACTCGATATGGCGGTGTTCTGGCAGCAATGGCTGAACTGGCACGACTGTGCACCCGCTCGCGCCTGGGCTTTTCATGATGCGCTGGCAAAAGGGTTGGCTGATTTAGCCCGCAGCCACGCAGACAAGCTGGCGATTAAAACTATCGTATTCAGCGGTGGCGTGCTGCATAACCAGCTGATGCGTGAAAGATTTTCGTATCACCTCGCGGATTTCAATCTGCTCTTCCCGACACAGTTGCCAGCCGGTGACGGTGCCCTTGCATTGGGCCAGGCGCTGGTTGCCGCCGCCCGCTTCCACCTTCCTTCACAAGGATAAAATGATGTTCTTGCGTATTCTTCGTGACAACCCGCGCGCCGCTGTTTTGCTGGCTGTTTTAGTTGCCGCAAACCTTGCCGCCTGGGCCTGGGCGCTGGTTTCGTTTCACCACAGCACGGCATTGATGGCCGCAAGTTTACTGGCCTGGTGCTACGGCCTGCGCCATGCGGTCGACGCCGACCACATCGCAGCAATTGATAACGTGACGCGCAAGATGATGCAGCAAGGGAAACGCCCGTTTGGTATTGGTGCCTGGTTCTCGCTCGGTCATTCCAGCATTGTGGTGCTGGCTTCAATCGCGATTGCCGCAACCGCTGCGGCATTTAAGAATGATATGGACTGGTTCCATGAGGTTGGTGGCGTGATTGGCACGGCCGTATCGGCGTGTTTTTTACTGGCAATGGCACTGGTTAATCTGGTGATCTTACGTGGCGTATGGCGCAATTTTCACCAGCTCAAGCGTGGTGAACCGTTGTCTGCCGAGGCGACTGATTTCACTGGTGGCGGCATGATGAGCTGGCTGTTCCGCTCCACATTCAAGCTGATCAATAAAAGCTGGCATATGTATTTGGTCGGTTTTTTGTTTGGTTTAGGGTTTGATACGGCAACAGAAATTGGCGTGCTGGGCATTTCTGCCGCCAGCGCGTCTAGCGGGATGTCGATATGGTCGATTCTGGTGTTTCCGGCGCTGTTTGCCAGCGCGATGGCGCTGATTGATACGCTCGACAATATGATTATGGTTGGCGCTTACGGCTGGGCGTTTAACAAACCGCAGCGCAAACTTTATTACAATATGACGATTACCGGCACCTCGGTTGTGGTGGCGCTGTTTATCGGCGGCATGGAAGCATTAGGGTTGTTGGCGGATAAATTCGACCTGCACAGTGGTGTATGGAAATGGGTTGATGCGTTGAATGAAAACCTCGGCAATGCGGGCTTTATCGTGGTTGGGCTGTTTATTGGCTGCTGGATTGTGTCGATGCTGAACTACCGCTGGAAGGGGTACGATTCTTTGGTGGTGCGTTAATTCGGTTATGGATTGTCGGATGACGCTGCTGTATGACCTACGGTAATCGTTGTAGGGCGGATAAGCGCTAGCGCCATCCGCCATTTCACAAATTACTTCGCTTCAGCCCACGCCCGCTCAATCTCTTCGGCAAGAATCTTCACACCGGCTTCGATTTTCTCAGGCTCCGGCACGTAGTTCATGCGCATGCACTGATGCGTGTGCGGCCACGGTTTATCGAGCCCTGGGAAGAAATAATCCCCCGGCACCATCAACACACCGCGTTTTTTCAGGCGCTGATAAAGCAATTCCGTGGAGATCGGCAGGTCTTTAAACCACAACCACAGGAAGATCGCCCCTTCTGGTTTGTGAATTAAGCAGCGTTCTGGTGACAAATAGCGACGAATAATCGCGATCGTGTCCTGAACGCGCTGATAATAGAACGGTTTGATAACGGTTTCGGACAAGCGCAGCAAATCGTTACGCTTGATCATCTCACACGCCATTGCCGGGCCAACACCACCCGGCGCCAGACTGATAATCCCATTCATGTTACTGATAGCTGAGATGATTTTGTCATTGGCGATGATGATGCCACAACGGCTACCCGGCAAGCCCAGTTTGGACAGGCTCATGCACAAGATGATGTTTGGGTTCCACAGCGGGCGGGCTTCACTAAAAATAATCCCCGGGAATGGAACGCCATACGCGTTATCAATAACCAGCGGAATACCGTGTTGATTGGCCAGCGCATCGAGTTTGATCAGCTCTTCATCGGTAATCACGTTGCCCGTTGGGTTGGTCGGGCGTGAGACGCAAATCATCCCGGTATCAGGGCCGATATGCAGATGTTCAAAATCTACGTGATATTTAAACTGGCCTTCGGGCAACAGTTCAATATTAGGACGCGTCGAAACAAACAGGTCTTCTTCAAGGCCGGAATCAGCATAACCGATGTATTCCGGTGCCAATGGGAACAACACCTTTTTGGTACTGCCATCGGCATAACGGCCAGCAAACAAGTTAAACAAGTAGAAAAACGCGCTCTGACTACCATTTGTCAGTGCAATATTCTGCGGAGTAATATCCCAACCTAATTCTTTGCGCAGCATATCCGCAAGCGCGTCAAGTAACTCACTTTTCCCCTGCGGACCATCGTAATTACAGAGAGCGTCGGTCATTTTCCCGTTTGCCAGCATGTCTGCCAGCAGATCCTGGAAGTAGTCATTCATTGCAGGAATTTGCGCAGGATTACCACCGCCGAGCATGATCGCTCCAGGCGTGCGCAGACCATCGTTCAGATCCTCCATCAGGCGGGTAATGCCTGCATGGCGGGTAAATTTGTCGCCGAAAAGTGAAAACGTCATAACGTAGATCTGTCTTTGACCATCAAAAGAGGCTAACCATAACGCCGTAAAAGACGCGGTGCAAACGCATTAAGATTAGCGTCTCGTGGTCAATATGCTGCTTTAATTCATATTAAAAGCATTAAGTGCTGATATTTTTCCGCCGGATGACGCTGCGCTTATCCGGCCTACAGGGAATTTGTAGGGCGGATAAGCGCAGCGTCATCCGCCATCATTTACTGGTTGCCCGCCCAAACCACCAGCACTTTGTCATCGCCGGATTCACGCGTAAAACCGTACCCTTGCCTCATACTCACCGTATTCTGCTTGCCCGCGCCAATGGCCGGATGACGGGCGCGGAACTGGCTGATTTTTTGCCAGTGGGAAAGCGTGGCAACGTTTTGTCCCCAGTTCATATCTGAACGCGTACCTTGCAGCGGGTCAGAACCTGTTGGGCCAAACGGGCGTTCTGTTTCATCACCATAGAAAATCTGTACTGCCCCCGGAGCTAAAAGCAGTAACTCTGCAGCACGCTGGCCACCCTCGCGGAACAGGCGGGTATCGTGCGACGAAAGGTAGCTAAGAACATTAAAATCCTGCAACTTAGTCGCCATTTGCTGCCAGGTGAGATCGATATTCGATAAACAATCCACCGCTTTTGCCGCTTGTTCCTGGTAATCAAAGTTGATCATCGCGTCAAAGCCGCTGTTGTAGTAATCGCTTTTCATCACACCATGCCCCCAGGATTCTCCGGTCATCCAGAATGGTGCGTCATCCAGCTTCTTCTCTGGGTTGGCTTTTTTCCATTCAGCCAGTGCGCTAACCGACTGTTCTTTAAGTTGCTGCCAGGCTGCTTTTTCGACATGTTTCGCGGTATCGACCCGGAAACCATCAATGCCGTAATCACGCACCCATTGGCTCAACCAATGAGTCAGATAATCTCGCAC
>NZ_JAHWLU010000150.1:0-9550 GCF_022134725.1 Buttiauxella sp. S19-1 | reverse complement strand
GTGCAGCATTGTTTGCTATGTAATCTTCCTCTAGAATTCGAAAGGATGCTCTACTACTGCTAATTGCAGACCAAGAAACGCCCACCATGTCCCAGTATTTTTCGTCAAGAATTCGTGCGATAAAATCATTTTTGTAATGGTTTCTTGCATCGTCACTCCAATTAACAACATTCTCAACATTTCCAAACCAACGTCTAAATTCGCCTCCTTTAGGATGCAAGCGCCAACCATTTCTAGGGTTGATTCTATCTCTTGACACTTCCCACAAATATCTAATAAATAAATCATTATTGCCTGTTTTTACTGCTCCATCAGATATCAAATGCTTTGAAAGTAAATGGTTATCATAAGCCTTCAGTGTAATATCATTAACCCAATAAGCAATTGGAGAACCAGGGATTTTTTTGAAGTCATCGGCAGCGGCAGTTTTTAGACGATCATTTTTAATCGGAAACTCTTTTGGATATCCTTCATCATTGATATCGTCATTCTCAGTATAAGAGAATGCCCCTTGATAAGAAGGAATCTGAACATTTCTAAATACTGTCGCATTGGTACCAAAGGCAATTTTCATAACGCCATTGCCCATATGTACCATCGTTTCAATAGTGTATTTATCCAATACATTCGCACGCATATTTTCGTAGCTAGACAAAAACATCCATGATTGCATAGTCACCATTGAGTTAAACGCAGCATCTTTGAGCCAAGCAAAACCACGCTCAATAAACATCGCAAACAAATCTGACTTACTGTCCGGGAATTGTTTTTTGGCAAACTCTTTCAGCTCGCCATTCATTCCTTTCCCACCCATATACGGCGGGTTCGCTACCACCGCATCATAGCGCTGCGCCAAAATCCACGCCTGCTGAATATATGGAATAAGTTCTGCCGCCGCTTCTTTCTGCTGAATATCACCTTCAACCGCCAGGCGATACAACCCATCCAGAAACGCTTTCAGCGCCGCTTCATCTTCATGTGGAACCTGAATCAACGACCCCAGCGTTTTTGCACTGGTAAACAACGCCAACGTACGCATCAGCAGCTTATATTCTGCGCTGTCGGTGTTGGCCAGTGCCGTCCCTTCAGCAAACATATCTCCCATGCTGCCGCGCTGCACTTGCTGGTGGAAGTTCAGCTTGCTCCACAGCTCAGCAATATCCAGTTTGCTTTCCTGTAGGGATACGATATTCAGCCGCACGCTGCGGGTCAGAATACGGCGGTCATCCTGGCGCGCCAGCATCAGCATCGCAAAACCGGAAAGCTGCGCGGCACGGTCGTCAATGTCCAGTCCGAAGATATTGTTTTCCAGAATCAACTGTGGAATATCACGGGTACGGTAGCCGCGCTCTTCGTAAATCGCTTTCAGCACATTATAGGCTTCGGTCAGGATATGCCCGGAGCCACAGGCCGGGTCCAGCACTTTGATGCTTTCTGGTTCAATGCTGGATGGAGTAATTACAGCCAGCTGAGCCTGAACTTCTGGTGTCTGTTCTGCTGGCTCAATGTAGTAGGGCATTTTGCCTTTCAGCTCAGAATCCGGGTAGGTTTGCAGCCACTGGCGGCCCACCGAGTTCTGCACCAGGTACTGTACAATCCAGTTCGGGGTAAACAGCTGGGTGGCTGCGGGAATATCTTCGCTCTTCACTACCTTGCCGATCACGTCATCTTTTTTCTCGGAGATGTAGAACTGATACAGCCAGCCTATCACTTCGACCTGCGCCCAGTCTTCTTCAGGAATGGTATCTACCATCCCACGCAGAATGGAGTCGGTACGGGTCAGGTTGTCCGGCAGTACCAGCTCGATATCATCGTTGACGGCTTCGAACAGGAAGGGCATAGCGCCCTGAAGGGTATGGCATTGGGCAAGCAGCAGTTCACGATACAGCTCTTCGTCACGATCGCCAGCAAGCTTCATTTCCACCAGGCGCGATTTGTCCAGCCCCAGAGAATCCGCCACTTCCGGTACATGATCCAGCACCTCAAAACCGCCTTCCAGAGTCGGATGAGACAGCATACGGAAGCCGTGATCCAGATAACTATGCAACTCCATATAACGGATGGCGCAGAAGCGGTTAAACCAGGTGTAAGCGATGTGCTCTACCAGCACCTCGTAACCCTGTTTTTCTGCTCGTTTAACCAGGCGTTCACGACGTGCCGTTAGTGATTTTTCCAGCGTGAACTGACCGTACCGCACGCTGTCGCCAAGATCTGTCGCCTGCGAAATTTGCAGATTGCCTTTTTTATCGGCCTCAATACCCAGCGTGGTCAATTTTTGCATGACCGCATCGCGGAACTGTTTACGTGCCACTGGGGCGTATTTTTTTATGTTTGACGTATTCATGTGAAGTCCTGAATAGGGCAGACAGCGCCTGCCCTGAAATGGAGAAATTACTGAAGCTGGACGCGCTCGCCTGCGTTAATGGCATCCATGAGAGTTTTACGTAATTGTTCCAGCGCTTTGTCGACCTGTTCGACGTTATCCAGTGTTGTCACACCGGCAGCTCGTTCCATCGTTTTACGCGTATTGACGTAGATGGTTTTTTTAAGCTTCGGTTTGAGCTCAGGAGGTGGCACTACGCCTCCCGTTTCAGGCTCTGGTTTTGGTTCTTTTTTACGCTGCTCTTCAACCCAGGCATTCAGGCGCTCGTTCGCTTTAAGCAAAAGCGCACGTACCTCAGACTGTTCGTCCATGATTTGAGGGATTAGACCGTTTTGCTCCACTTTTTTGCGCGACTGCTGCATTGGATGCAAGAGCGTATGCTGCAAATCAGCAGGAACGTGCATCTCCTGCATGCTCTGCTTCAGATCTTCAATGTGGTTGGTCATCTGCATAAGCGCACGGTTGCGGTATTCTTCCACCAGACGCTGGTTAACAGACTCAACGGTTTCAATCAGCGGGATAATACGATGCAGTTCACCGTAAGGCCGTGGCTTTCCGTATATAGCCTCCAGTTCCCTAAGTGTATTTTGGGCGGTATCATCTTTTTCCAGCGCATTACGGTTAGCTTTAAAACTGCCGTTCAACGCGGCACTGAGACGTTGCCAGGTCGCATACTGGTTCTTATAGAAGCTGACCAGATCGTCCCAGTCTTCTGCAAAATCTTCGAGGTCTTCAGCCGCAGCGGTAACTTTTTCAATAACGGCATACTCTTCTTTCTCACTGAGAATCCCGTTCAGCAATACCAGACCTTCTTCAATCTCTTTGCGCCCGGGATTTTGCCCGCTCTCGGATCTGGTTTTAAAGACAGTCAGTTCACTCTTCCAGCGGCCAAACAATTCGCGAATATGGGACACCAGCGACTGCTCTTCACGCTCGTTGAAGGGTTCCCCGGCAATGTCGGCCATCAACTGCGCGGCTTTGGTTAACTGCGCTTCGTCATGGCGACGAATTTTAAGTAGTCGTAAATCACTGTAGCGACGTGAATTATTAAACGCATCCCACGCCTGTTTCAGAGCGATTTCGCTACCCTGTAAGTTGAAACTGTATTTTCCGCTACGCGCCAGTCGAGCCACCAGCAGTTTGACTTCATCTTCCGGCCAGCCAAATGGGCGACGGCCAAACGTGGTGAGAATGTCTCGCAGATAAACTGGCTTGTGAGTATCAATACTCATGCTGATCCAGTTATCCACTTCACGCATCGCCTCCGGGTTAGACTCTTCCATTTCTCCCAAATCAAGCTGCGTATCATTTTCTACCGTCAGCAATGCATGGGTCTCACGGTTTACATCCCCGGTGCTGAGACGCAACATTTTAAGTTTGGAGAAACTGTTTTCGATTACATAGCTGCAGGCGGCATCAACAATCGTCGACGGCGAAGAGGATTTTTTATCCAGCCGTTCCCCCAACGCCCAGACATCGGCCTGAGCCAAAAGGGATTCAATCTGCGTTTTGAGTGTTTTTTCGCGCATGCCATTTTCACGACCCTTTTCGGCCAACAGCGTTGCTTGCTCTGGGCGTTGCCCACTTTGCTTACTGAGGAAAGATTTGGTCTGTGCATACATGGTCAGGTCTTGCCAGGTACGAGCTTCATCAGGCAAACAAATCAGAATGCAGTCTTTACTGTCCGTCATCAGCAGACTGTTAGAATGTGCACTTCTATAGCTTTCGTAGTTCGAATCCAGCGGCGTAAGGACTTTAACCACCAGATCGTTGAGATTCGCGCCATCCAGCGGGTGTCCGTTACAGAAACGACTGATATCAAAATCCTGCTTGTTCGCCGGATAACGGTACTTTTTGTTCTTCAGGATCTCGTCAAAAATGATGGTCGAGAGCTGTTTATTGATGGTGGTGAACTCAATGTCGATATTGCGGATTTCATTTTCGATCTCTTTTTCTTCATTGGTGAGGAAAACGAATTTGTCATCAATACGCGAGATCAGCATCTCAGCCTGCAGACGATTAAGGCTGGCTTCAATCTGTCGACGTAGTTCCACTTTATCAGTATCAATACGATCGATGGAGAGCGTTACGAGGTTATCAAGAGTACTTTTCAGCACGTCAACGTAGCGGATCAGGAACAGCGTCTTCAACAGTTTGCCGTCAAATTCCGTCAGTGACGGAGACTGGCAGGCCTGAATAATGGTGCGGCTGACTGCAGGCTCCAGGAAACTTTCAATCGCGGAATAGAAACGCCAGAACGGGACTAGGCTGTCCAGTCCATCGGCAGAGATTTGCACAGCTGCTGACTGGAAGGCATCCAGCAGAGAGCGTTCCCCCATTGCCAGCTGCTTACCCGCAGCCCCTTTGGTACGGATCGATTCAAAGACCTTTTGTAGGATCTGGTAGTGCCATGGCACAAACGGGTAGTTATCAACGAATTCTTTGCTGTTGGAGTAAGCGCGCAGCGTGGCTGTGGTTGTTGTGTCGAACGCCAACTGGTTACGAAGAATGTCGCCTTTTTCCTGCCAGACGGCTTCCAGCGCCGGTTTTGCCGCGTCGGTTTTCACCAACAGTCGTTTCTGGATAACTTCAGAAGTATTGGAACTGGAGAGCTGTAAACGGGTAGAGAAACGCCCTTGAATTTTGGAGAAGTCCTGACCGTCGCGGCTACTCATACCGCCAATCGCGGCATTGATGTCAGCCTGAGATGTCACAATCACCCATGCACGGCCGCCGCAGATAACGCCCAGGTTTTCGGTGATAGTTTGCAGTTTCAGCATCATCTGGGCATCTTTGCCAATGAACTGACCAACCTCATCGACCATAAACAGAATGTTACGGTTGCCCTGGATATCGAGCCACTCTTTCACCCACGTACAGAAGTTCTTAATATCCAACGGGAAGTTCTTATCCAGTTGTTCGATCCACTGGCGTGAGGACTCCTCACTCTGTTTGGTTGCGATGCTTAATGCCTGCGCCATCTGATCGTTGATCATCAGATAGACATCGCGTTCATCTTCCCAGCGAGAACCGGTAATGTCGGCAAAGGCGGCTTTAAACGTATCAAACTGATCGCGTTTATCGAGCTCGCGTTCCAGATGTGCAATGTGCGGGAAGTCCCCGCAATAGCCTGCCAATTCGTTAAAGACTTTCAGGAAAACTTTTAGGATCGCATCAACGCCATCTTCAACGTTTGCGCGCGAGTCAATATTGAACAGCACCACATCGGTTGGGTGTTGAACCGCTTTGCGAATATCGGCCAATAACAGTGCATCGTCGATTTTCTCTTCAAAGAAAGAGAGCGCATTGCGTGTTACGCCATTGTGGCTGACCTCGCGGTTCGCCAACAAATAAGAAAGGATTTTAATGAAGTGAGATTTACCGGAGCCAAAGAAGCCGGAAACCCAAACACCCATCTTATCGGCAAGTTGCAACCTACCGGGGCCTGTGGCGGGGGCGTACACCTCGAAAAACTGGCGTAGGTGGCCGTCCAGCTCACGGGTGATGACATACTCATCCAGTTCAACCCAGGCACTTTCGTCATCGGTCTGCTCGGCTTTAACCACGCCGTTAATATTACGTTTTAGCGGTTTTTCGAAAATCTGTTCAATATTCATTGCTGTCGTCTTTTAACGAGGGTTCAAAGTCGCCGCAGGACCGGTTTCGGGTACCAGTCTGAAGGCTCGGTAATAGTTACGGGAGTTAATGCCAGCTAGCGGAGACAAGTCATATCCGCTGTAATTGCCAGGATAGAACATCAGAAGTGGCGTAAAACCCATTACATCCTGTAACGCACTCATGAGTTCATGCCCGCGCACCAAAGGCCAGGCGTTGCCGAGCCCCGTCAGAACGACAAATTGCTGCGAGGGAAGATCTACCGTACGGGCAATATATTCAGCGATCTTTTTCTGGCTGAGCGGCGCTGCCAGATGCTTTTTCAACGTTTCCAGCCCAAGTTCAGGTTCACGCTGGCAGATACGCTCGAATAGCTTGCGCTCTTCCAGCATGTCAATGATGACCTGAAAAATATTCAACTGGGTGAAGGTGTATTTTTTGTCTAGTTTCTTAAAAAGAAACGCCAGGTACTCACGTACCTGCAGCTCCTGCTGTGCCGGATAATCAAAAATCCAGAAGCCAATCTCATTACCGGAGCCCTGGTTTTTTAAAAAACGGTCGTCGCCGATGCGTTCTTCTAACTGCTTTAAACGGTAATCAAGGATTGGGTCATTCATGCATTACCCTCCAGGATTGGTAGTAGTTCTGCTTTGTTTAATCGATGCAACGCCGCAGCGACATCAGGTAACAGGAAAACTGTTTGAAGATTGCGACGGCGTGGGGTGTCCAGGTATCCGGCTTCTGCGAGGGCCTTAATCAGGTTATTGCCCATTTTTTGAATAGAGGAATCAGAAAAAGCCCCCAGTTCGGGGTGCAAACGAAGATTCTCATCAACAAACTCACTCCAGCAATTTATACCAAGCTTTTCTTTAAACTGCTGGCGTGCCGGGTTCACGACATCAGCCATAAAATCCGCGACAATCGGCGACTGAATCATTAGAGCCACTAGCAGCATTTGCAGACGTTCACTTTCACTCCCATCGGCAATCAGTTGCCAGCACTCGCGATCCAGCGTCATTAGTCGAAGTTTTACTGTTCTGGCATAGCGATTCGCCGTGCTGGTGGAGGATGCCTGAAGGATATTTTCATCGATTATTTGCTGTTGCCAGGTCGTTTCGTCTGGTTCAGAAAGCAGCAGCTCAGCAATAATCCTGCTCTCACGAACCATCAGCGAGCCGCCCAGCAGATCGCCAATCCAGCGTTTATCATTTTTTATCATGGTATTTGTCATCAAAAATCCGGAATGCTGCTCGCAAAAATCAAGTAATGATTGTAATCGGCATGCACGGGAGAAGCTATGACTATGGTCAGCACAATATACGTTCACTGTATGAGTGCTGTCACAAACATGGAGGTGACTAACCATTTGATGTCATAGGGGATTTGTTGAATAAATCGAACTTTTGGTCGTCATCGGGATCAGATCTCTATCTTTCTGACGACATCCTTGTACGCAGTGGCAAAGCAAAAGTTCAAAATCACCAACTGGACAGCCTACAACAAGGCACTGATCAATCGCGGTTCGCTCACATTCTGGCTTGACGAGTCGACAATTCAGGTCTGGTATGACACCACTACTCCGTCCTCACGGGGTCGCCCGCAACACTATTCCGATATGGCCATCACTACCGCACTACCGCACTGATGCTTAAACGTCTGTTCTGCCTCACGTTGCGGGCTGTACAGGGCTTTATTGATTCGATTTTTAAGCTGATGAACGTGCCACTTCGCTGTCCGGATTATACCTGCGTCAGTAAGCGAGCGAGGTCCGTGAATGTCCGTTTCAAAACCCCGACACGCGGCGAAATTGCCCATCTGGTTATCAATTCCACCGGGCTGACAGTGTTCGGCGAAGGCGAGTGGGTAGTGAAAAAACACGGTCAGGAAAAACGCCGCGTCTGGCGAAAACTGCACCTGGCTGTGGACGCCGATACACACGAAGTGATTTGTGCTGACCTCTCCCTGAGCAACGTCACCGATTCGGAAGCCTTCCCGAAGCTTATCCGGCAGACTCACCGTAAAATCAGAGTGGTTTCAGCCGACGGTGCTTACGACACGAGGCTGTGCCACGATGAGTTACGACGTAAGAAAATTAAGGCGTTGATCCCGCCCAGAACCCGGGCGGGTTACTGGCCGCCGGAGTATGCTGACCGGAATCAGGCGGTGACCCGGCAACTCCTTACGGGGAGCAATGAATACTGGAAATGGAACACAGCTTACAACCGTCGTTCGGTAGCCGAAACTGCGATGTATCGTATAAAGCAACTATTCGGTGGCCATCTGACGCTACGGGACTATGATGCCCAGGTCGGGGAGGCTATGGCTATGATCCGTGCATTAAACAAAATGACGCGGGCAGGTGTGCCACAAAGTGTGCGTGTTGCTTGATACATCGCCAGATCAGGGGACTATTTTGCCTAAATCTGATTTATTCAACAAAGACTCTCGCTTTTCTAATTAAACTCGCTCGATCAAACGGCTTCCCATCTTCCCCAAAATACCTTTCCGGCCAAATCTCACTTGGATGCACTCCAAGCGCCTCGGCTATCAAAAATTCCCCTTTCGGCCAGGGTCGCGTTAAAGCGTTCGCCAGCGTAGATGAACTCAAACCAGCCGCTCGCGAAAGTGCTGCCAGCGACGTACCTTTCTTTCGTAAACCAGCGATGATATCTGCCTGATGCCAACCATTAGTCATGATTCCCTCCGTTCTTACACCAATAACGATTCTTGTTAAGTAGATGGGTAATTTAGAGGGACAGTAAAACGCTGGATACTACGGAGTTCGTAGTCGCTCCTGGATGGAACTAAAGAATCAAGAAAAGCCAATCCTTCCGCAACACCAAAGCCGGGTTTCCTGTGAAAATCCCCGGCTTAACGATTTCCTTCTTTATTACGTGCCAGGCACCCATCACGCAGTTCACGAACAGGTCGACAAAGACATCATCTTGCAGCGTACATTTATATAGGTAAACCAGTTCGCATACGTTTCACTGGTTTGCTGTGTTTAAGCTGATAACACATCTGCGAATCGACGGAGTCCGAAAGCAGGTAGTACCGAAAGCCCGAAGTGTACTTATAAAGGAACGATGCGTGTGGGGTTCATCGTGGCTCGGCAGTAACAACCCTTCACTTGAGAAAGACCGGATACATTCACGCATGATGCTGCCGCCATCAAAAGCTTTGCTCTCCATGTCGCCAAACTTCTTACACCTTCCTATATATAGAAGGAAGAACAGGAGATGGCATGTTTAAGGCAGATCTCGCGGTTAGGAACGCTAACCTCGGCTTCGCGGAGGATATAAACGAGCGGTGAGGCAGAAAAATGCGTCTTCATGGGGCGTTTCTGGTGTTGCTGATGACGTTATTACTGACTTTGAGGTGAGTTTATCAAGGGGAGTCGATAATTTTTGTGGATAACTTTGTGAACAACTGCGTATAAGGCGGGGTTTTGCTGTGGAATGCAGCAGTCAGTAAAATTACTGCATATTTAGGCTTGCAGCCTCAGCAGAACTCCCTATAATGCGCCTCCATCGACACGGAACATGTGAACAA
>NZ_JAHWLU010000149.1:0-9634 GCF_022134725.1 Buttiauxella sp. S19-1 | reverse complement strand
CCTTATCGCGGCTTCGCGTGATTCAACCATCCCTGCTTTGCTCGTCAGTTCCCCCTTTTTGAGGGACAGGTTAAAAACTGGGCTGTCATTGCTACTCCAAAGCGCGACGTTTTCCCCCGGATTGATTAACCAGTTTTCCAAAAATGCCTGCCGTACGCCAGGGAGCGCAATCTCGCGGCTTTTTTTACCATCAGGTGTCCACGAAAGTAACTTATAGATTACGCCGGGTTGCTCGCCGTTGGCCGACGAGGTGACTTTGTCCAGCCCCCATAACCTGCCGGTATCATCAAGTTTTAGGGAGGTAATGGCGGATTGCCCCTGAAAATTGTGCAATAACTTGATTTTATTTTCTTTAAAATCAAATAATTGCATTTTAGCGAATGTTGATACGATCAGTTGATCATCGGGCAATAGCAGCATCTGCCAGTCTTCAAAGGACTGGCTATAGATTTTGAACTGCTCGGGATCGTTACCTGAAAACTCGGGGATTTTACTGACGGGGACATCGAAAACAGGGGCCGGTGTGGTTGGATTGCCAGTGATGGCTATTTCTGGCACCTCTGGCTGTGCGTTTTGTGGAGCTTCTTTTTCCTGAGTGAACCACGGTTGCATAATAGACATGGCTTCAGCATCGGGCAGTACTTGCATGTCTGCCAGCGAATTGTTCAGGCTGTGTTGCAGCGCCTGGTCTATTGCGCTTGTTGTCGTTTTAGTGGTTTGAATGTGGGGATCGGGAATTGGGCCTATTCCGCCCAGGCCACTGAACATTTTGAAGGTTTTTTCGGTTTTGGTTTCCAGACCGCCATACCAGACCAGTACCATCGGGCCGCGAGCTAACATAGGGGATACGTCCATCACGTAACCGAAGTCCTCATGCAGGATTGAATGGCGCGCTGACACTGACCGTTTGAATTCCCAGCGGCTAATGCGTTGTTCGAAAAACGGCGCCTTAGCAAGCTCAAGTCGTGCCACATAGTCTTTATCTTGCTTCGGAATAGCCTGAAGCAGTTCTGCCTTTTCACTGGCACTGAAGGCACCAGCCTGTTGAGCGTTGTCCACTAATGCAGTAGTCGCCTGATCTATGGTTTTTTTTAGCTCCGGATGGTTGGCGAAACTGGCTTCAAGCCACGGGTGTTCCATTTTGGACAGTACGTCAGAATCATCCTTCCATTGAAAATCACCCAGCCCTGCATTCTGGAAACCTTGAGTCAGTTTTTGTCTGACCTCGTTGACTGTGCCGGGGATCAAAAAGTACGGTCCATTGTAGTAGTAATCCTGGTTATCTTTTTGATTATAAGTAGGATTTTTCAAGGTTATTGTGCTTAAGCCAACATCTGCTGCTGCTGATATCAGGGGGAGTGATATCAGGATGCAGAGCGGCAAGAGACTCATCATTCGTATTTTTCTTTTTATATACATATGGGTTTTCACTGTAGTGAATACCAGCCTCTTAAGGTTGAACCAGACCACGGGTATAAACCCAACCACTGGTGACATTCTGGGTTGAAGGATGGGTATAACGCACAAAAGTGAAACCTGCCTGCGGAGGTTTATCCGACGCGGGGACTTTGTCCCCATCAATAAGAAAAGCATTCGTGCTGTTCTGGCAAATTTCATTTGGCGCATCATAAAAATAGAGGCGCTGATGTTGGTTAGAGACTGTGCGCGTAACAAAATTTATGGGTGCTGCATTTTCGCCGGTTGCCTGTTGATTAGCGGTATTACAAATTTGCTCTTTTGTTTTAACGACCTCTTCAGGTAACCATCCTTCAATAATTTTTTTGGTGACAGGATGGACATAACGACTCCAGATAAAGCCCGGTTGTTGCCCCCATGATAGCGCCAGTATTTTGTCGTTATTCACAACAAATGCATTTACGGTGCACTCTTTGTTCGGTGCCCAATAAAGGTGTTGGCGTTTTTCCTGGCTGGCAATATAGCGAACGCTCGAGTCCCCCTCTACTTCAAAGGCGTTAGGGTAGAAACCTCCTGTCGGATCATCCGTCATGTTTTGGTTTGCCTGAAAGCACCGATCATCTTGCATCTTGCACATGCGGTAGTTTTCTAATGCGGCAGGATCCGTGGTGAGCTTTTGCGGATGCTCCTGATCGCGTTCATCCCACAACTCCCCCGTTTTTTCATTGTAGACAACCCAACCATAATGCCCGGCGCCAGGGGCTGAATCTGCATGCGCCTGCCGCACGTTGATGATTTGAATAAACCACATTTCCTTGCGGTCATCGTGTTTCTCCATAAGGACATCCAGATCGGTTGCTTTGGGATGTTCGGCGGCAATCATAGATTGGTTACTGCTTGCTAAGAGTTTTCTTAGCGGAATACGACAGTCACGAACAGGAGCAACGGCTGCATTATCACTCCATGTAACGGTCGCTGTTTTCGCATATGAAATAGAAATGAGCAGCGAATGAGAGATAAGCAATATGCCCATGATAGAACGAAGCTTCATAATTATTCCCTGGTCTGCACCTTGCAAAAATAATGTACTTCCGACTTATCGGTTTTTATGTTTGCCTGTGATAAATCACAATTCAGCGAAACACGATCGTTAGATGAATAGCCTGAGAAAACACCGCCAATGCCTGAATCTTGATATCCGGTGAGTGTCTCTGAACCCTGCTCAATAATCACCGACCAGCGAGTGAAACGGTCTTGCGGCCCAATGGGAATAAAGACATTCCATTCACCTTTTGGCGCTAGTGAAAAGTAACCCTTCGAATCAGTCGTGGTGGTTTGCATGATTTGCGCCGAATTGGCTAATGAAACGTTGACGTTAGCCAACGGTTGCCCTTGCCTGGTTAAAACACCTTCGATATGCGGACTGTTGTAATCATGGTAAACGCAGCCATTTAAAAAGGTTGCGGTGGCTAAAACTATCATCAGCGATAAAACTTTAAAAACCGGCGCTCGATTATTCGACATTGCGGGATAACTCTAGATAGTGAAATGCTCCATTGGGAGGAATCTATCATATCTGGAAGAAGAGGGGCGATCGCGGAGCCTGGTCGTAGCAAAGTCATCAATGTTACCTGCTGCAACAACCAAAATATCTTTGGAAAACGACTCGCAACTTACTCATTAGTGGGTTGGTTAACACTAACGGCTACGGTATAGTCAGCGCCGCTGCGGCAAAATCCGCAGCCAGGTTTCGCAGCCTGAATATCACATCGGGAACACATACAATTTTTCTCCTGGAGAATATTTATGACGTTACCCAAAAGTCTTATCTTATTGACTACTCAAAACGACTGGCATCCTGCGGATATCATCGCTGCCCTGCGTAAAAAAGGCACTTCACTGGCAGCTTTATCCCGTCAGTCAGGATTGAGCTCTTCAACGCTTGCAAATGCACTTTCCCGCCCGTGGGCAAAAGGGGAAATGCTGATAAGCCAGGCGATTGGTGTTCCTGCTGAGGATATCTGGCCGAGTCGTTACTTTGACCCAAATACACGTAAACCGATTAGCAGACCAATGCGTATGCGCCCAAAAAAATTCGCGGAAAGTAAAAGAGGCGAGGGGTGTGGTAATCATTCATAGAAATGAAGCGGCTTTGAAACCCATTTAGCTTCTTTGCTACTCTGAAACCAGAACCAGATTGTCTGGGTGGGTATAAAAACAATAAAGCCTGCTTAGATAAACCTGAGCGGGCGATTGGATTCTGCCGTGGACCATGAGTTTTGACGGTCTGCTGTGTGCCAGGAACGGACTTTTTGGTAGTTGTCAGTAGGGAGGTATTTCAGCAGAATGAGACCGCCTTTAAGCACGAGCATTGTTTATGCAGTCACAAACTATTGAATCTGGCTCCAACAGGGTTTACCGACTCACAAAAGAAAGGATGCAGGAGATCGAGCTATGCGTACTCATCAACTGAATAAATCCCGTAAACTTTATCGCAGCGTCAACACGACTACGCGGCATCATTCTAATAATCCAGGTGCTGAGTATCGCTGGGAACGCAATCGTAAAAAAGTCGGAGATGAGCTACTGGCAAAGCGCGAGACAATGCATGGCAGGCAAAAGCGTGGCCGAGATTATACGCCATTGTTTTACTTTCTGATCAAACAGATTGGCAAACCGTGGGATGAAATATTCAGCGAAGTATGTGGACGTCTTGATACCACCGCGCCTGTATTTTGGTTGGTCGCGCTACATGAGCATCAGCGAAGGGATTTAGTCTGCATAGGCGAAAGCAGCTTTTATCCGGGTCTGTTTGTTGATGAGAATGGAATTCTGCAACAGGTCAATCCTTCGATTACGGGAAAGGATGTTAAGGTGACTTGCCGCTGCTGCACACACACTTATATTGGTGAGCCTGTACCTTGGATGGATTGAGTGACAACACCTCCTGTCCTGCCATGGGGGCGTCCGCCATCAGTTGTGAGAGTGATGGAAAACTTCCACTCCTCGCTCTTAGCTGCCGGAGATGTTTGGAAGGGTGGGTGAGTGCCAATAGCGAACTTTGCTAACAGGTCGGTACAATGAGTAGCGGGATATAGCACAGTCACTATCGCTGTAAATAAAAACATGTTTTAAAAAACAGTATTGACCTCAAATCTCAAATGAGTAAATTAGTACTCAGCAGCACAATGAAAGTGATTAGTAAGTTAGTGAATAGATAGAAGTTCTGGGAAAGCCATTTTGCTATACAGGCCACGAAGTTTGTTGTTTGGGATGTAGTTGTTTTCAGGCCTTGTAGTGATTGTGCTGGTTCGCAAAATGGTAGTGTTAGCGCGACGATGTAAGGCCTTGTTTTTTTAGTTGATGCTGCCGGTTTCGTTTGTTTTTGGTAACCGTATCAGCAACGGGCAACGCATCAAAGAGTATATGTCGCGATGGGGGATGTGCTTGTTTAAGTTGCCACGCTTAGGTTTTGAAAGCGCAGGCAGGTGTATGACGAGATAAATAGAGGGAGGATTTTTAGTATTAATGCCCAATATTATCTGTAGTAAACGGGTACATTTGAAAGCAGTATAAATAGCAGTATCATTTTATTAAGTCCATTAATGTTAAATCTGAAGTCTGTAGTACCTTAAAAGCCCTGGCTGCAATGGTCAGGGCTTTTAAGATTACTCCCCCTTTGAATTGTAAGTTCTCCCAACAAATCATTGATAAAACTCACCTTGCATAATATTTCCAGCCACGCTGATTTTTGGGCTAAAGGTGCGGGTCACGCTGACCTGACTACCCACCAGATAACATCATTACAAATGACAGTCAGCCCCTAGCTCAACACTGTCCCTGGATAATCCCATTGGCGACTGTGTTCCAATAAGCGGACGACACGCTAATCAATTATGAGGTGTCTGGATAGTCCGTTTAGCCAGTTTCCTTTGAAGTATTATGACCATTACGGGAAATCCAGATGCGGCTAATGCACTAACAACCAACAGTCTGTTTAGATTTTGCGTTGTTATTCCCTGGTCAGGAAGTAATAAGGAAGACAGAAAGAATGCGAGAGTTGTTATCAGGGACATAATTGCTGCCTGTAGTGAAGAAAAACTGGCTCGTTGTTCATTCTCAGGATACTGGATAGCAACCGATGAAGCGGAAACAAGTCGGCTATATGAGGCTCCAAGAAATAAGGTTATAAATAGAACTGTATTATGATAGCCCATCGCAGGAATCAGTAAACTTGCCACAAACAACAGAGTTGAAATTGTTGCCAACATCAGAGCAGATAAACGTGATGTTAGAATGCCTGTTATTTTTGTAGACAGATAACCTGCAATACCTCCACTTAAGAATAATAAAGGTAATAGGTTTTGTTGTGCGCCCATATACTGCGTCAATAATGGAGTCAAAATGGGAATAATCAGCATTGGACTAAATTGTACTATTGCAATACAAGAAGCGAAAATTAAGGTTTGAGTATCAATAGATAGATTACTCTTCACGCCTGATTGAACCGTATCCCTGGGGATAATAAATACTATCAACGGTAAAGACAGTAGGCAAAGTGAACTGATTAACCACAGCGCAGTATGCCAACCATAGTGCGTACACAAAAATAATATAGCTGGCATGCCGACGATACTTACCATCGAAAATGATGCAATCACTGTTGCCAGCATTTTTCCACGTAAGTTAGCTGGAGCATAGTTTATCAAAATGCTCGTACCCACCCCCATTGTCGTACCACCAACCAATCCTGCGCAAAATCGTAGCGCGAGTAGAGTTTCAAAATGAGTAGTGAGTGTGGACAAAAATGTTAATGCTCCCAGCAGCACCATATTCTTGACCAGGAATTGTTTTTTATTAAACCGGTCGATCATATAAAAAGCAACAATGCCAGAAAGCACAGCACCCAGTGTGTACATACCAGAAACATAGCCAGAAAATGATACAGGAACCGAAAATCCGTCTGCCATAAAAGCAAAAACAGGCGTTAACGCCATATACTCCAGCGCATTAGTGAACTGGATAAAAGCCATTACAATGGCTATCCGCATGAGTGTTTTATGATTAAACGTCTGTGTGACCAGTGGCATAGCAAGCAACCCTAAGGATGAAAGATATCCGAGTTTAACTGCTATCAATGGTGTTCATTAGATGGTAAAAATGGCACTTATTATTATCATATATGGGATAATTGATGCGTCCGGCTCTTGATTTTAATACTCTGAAAGTGTTCATTGCTGTGGTTGAAAATGAAAGTTTTGTTGGGGCATCGAAAGTCCTTGAAATGCCGACATCAAATGTCAGTCGTTGTATTTCTCAGTTAGAAGAAAAACTGAATCTTCAGCTCATTGAGCGCAGCACCCGACATATGAAACTCACCCAGGCGGGGCATCTACTCTATACCCGAGCGAAGCCATTACTGGAGGCGCTTGAGCAAACTGAGACAGAATTAACCTTGCGACAAATGCAACTCAAGGGCCCATTACGGATCTGTATTCCCAACGAAATAGGTCCTGCATTGCTGGGTTCTGTTATTGCCGATTTCGCCTGTCAGTACCCGGATCTGGAGATCAGCTGTGTCACAAATTTGTCAGGTTTCGAATCCCTGCGAGAGGATCTGGATTTAGCTATCATTATTACCCGTGGTCAAATGGATGACAGTGACTACATAGCCCGTCATCTGGTGACTATCCCTTGCACCATTGTTGCAGCCCCCTCCGTCATTCAGCGTTATGGCACCCCTTCACACATTCAGCAATTTGAAGAATTACCCTGTATTACAACGGTAAGTGCTCTGAAAGGTGCTCCCTGGCAGTTTGTTAATAAAAAAGGAGGATTCGAGACGATTAAGGTCAAAGGGAGCTATCGGGTAAACAGCGGAGAGATGGCAGGAAGAGCTGCGCTAGCAGGTGTCGGTTTTGCAATTTTATCGAAACAAGCCTGCCAACCCTACATTAAGGATGGACGATTAATCGAGGTTGAGTTTGAACAATCGGCAGCCCCTTTGCAATTGTTCGCACTTTATTCAGATCGGCGTTACTTGCCCGCCAAAACAAGAGCGCTCATTGACTTTATTCATCAGAAATTGAGCAATATATCCTTAGCAACATAAAGAGGTATTGAATCGCCACAGAGTCCAGCGGGGACAATGAATCTCCACTCAACACAGAAGGTCTGATTTTCGCTCACAGCGGACTGAATGTGCCGCACCGGCAGGTAAGTGCCAGAAACGGAAATTAGGGTGCATTATTTTTTAGGGAGCAGGTAAGTTTTTCGGCAAGTATGTTGATGATCAAATCGCGTGGAAAGATTGTTTCATTGGTGTGTCTGAGTTCCTTCAACGCCCACCAATAATGAGCGCGAATAACTTTCTTTTCGTTGTTACTCCAGCCTGAGCATTCGATCTCTGATTCATCCGCGTAAATAATAAAAAAATGTTCTTCTGCGAGAACTGTTTCCCCACTTGGTAGCATCATTGTGAAGCTTGAGGCTCCTACTTGCGGCCCTGTAGTGTTTCTTCTCAACCCCGTTTCTTCGTGTAATTCACGTAAGGCGGCTTGCTCAAAAGACTCATTCAGTTCAAGTCCCCCACCGGGAGTAGCCCAATAAGACAGTCCACTCAACGCGTCATCTTTGTGGCAGAAATTAAAGAGTAGGACGCGATTTTCAGGTGAAAGGACTATCAATCGAGATGATGGACGAGTACGCACAAAGCCTCCTGATATAAAATATTAACTCCGACTCTCAATTATCATCGTTACGCCATCAGTCGTCTTGTTGCAAGCCAGATGTCTGATTTTTGTTCATAGCTGACTGAGAGCTAACCTATAGGCGGCTTCGTGCCAGAAGCGGATGGTGCAACCATCACAATATGCTAACTGCAGGAAGGGGAGTTGACAGCAAGGCTTTCAGTTTGCGCTAAACTCAAAAGCCCCAGGCTTAACCAACTGACCAGCGCTATAGGAAATATGTATGCCTGTTAATAATTTATCCCGCATGGGTACCGCTAAAGTGGCGCTTATTGTGGATGAAACAGGTCATCAAGTAATCGAGAAATTTCCTGCCAGTGATGTGGAGTACAGTTTTTATCAACACGCAGCTAAGAATCTCGCTCAGGTAGACATTCCCACCCCAATGCTATTATCCGCCGATCCGTCTTTACGCAAGTTGAGACTGGAATATATCCCACACCTGGTTGACCAGGACGCAGTTGGGCGTGATGAGGTGTTGTCAATTCTGTCTCGTTTACATTGCTACCCTCCAGACACTTCATGGGTTTATCACAACCACACCTGGTCAGAATCAGACCTCGAAAAATCTCTCACACTATTGGAATTACCGGGAAGAGCAGCAAAACAGTTACGATATTTTCAGCAGGTAAGTGATGCTCTGTTTAGTGGCCAGTGCTTAATTTCAGGCGATAGTAATGCGGGCAATTGGGGGAAAAGGGATAACGGTGATTTAATTCTTTTCGACTGGGAGAGATTCAGCACTGGAAGCCCAGCTATTGACCTTGCCCCCCTTATAAAGGGAATGGGGTCTATACAAAAATTTATTGAGTTTGCAACACGCTATAACTGTATATCTTGTCATTATAACCCTAATGATTTAGCCAGAGAAATTGCAATTGCCAAAGCCTGGATTGTTACCGAGGTAGTCGTATTGCTTAATGAACGGCAGAAAAGTGATTTTCAATTCTATCTAAACTGGTACAGAGAAAACCTACCCACCTGGTTAGATAATACTGTAAGAATACTTTGATGTTTTCAAAACCATTGAGCTATTACCGGTACGGATTCAACTATTCGCTCTGGGCTGCTTTATGGCATTGCAGTTGGCTGCTTCGTACCAGAAGCGGACTTTTTGGTAGTTGTCAGTAGGCAGGTATTTCAGCAGAATGAGACCGCCTTTAAGCACGAGCATTGTTTATGCAGTCACAAACTATTGAATCTGGATCCCACAGGGTTTACCGACTCACAAAAGAAAGGATGCAGGAGATCGGGCTATGCGTACTCATCAACTGAATAAATCCCGTAAACTGTATCGCAGCGTCAACACGACTACGCGGCATCATTCTAATAATCCAGGTGGTGAGTATCGCTGGGAACGCAATCGTAAAAAAGTCGGAGATGAGCTACTGGCAAAGCGCGAGACAATGCATGGCAGGCAAAAGCGTGGCCGAGATTATACGCCATTGTTTTACTTTCTGATCAAACAG
>NZ_JAHWLU010000148.1:0-9979 GCF_022134725.1 Buttiauxella sp. S19-1 | reverse complement strand
TCATTAAGCAGAACGTCTGAAGCGAAAGCAGTGATTGAATTACGATAATGTTATGTTATAACATTTTATAAATTCAAATACCCACTGGAGAACTTCATGACTAAACGCATTTCCGCCGCGCTGCTGGGCGCTGGCATTTTACTGAGTAGTGCTCATGTACTGGCGCATAGCCATTCACACGGCAAGCCGTTAACTGAAGCTGAACAGAAAGCCAGCGCCGGAGTTTTCGACGATAACGACGTCAAGGACCGCACCCTCAGCGATTGGGATGGGATGTGGCAGTCGGTGAATCCTTACCTGTTAAACGGCGACTTAGATCCGGTGATGGCGAAAAAAGCCCAAAAAGATGGCACTAAAACGGTGGCGCAATACAAAGCGTATTATCAGAAAGGTTACGCGACGGATATCGATACTATTGGCATCGAAAACAACACTATAGAGTTTCACACTGGCAAAACGATCAACACCTGCCACTACGCCTACTCTGGTTTTAAAATCCTGAATTACACCTCTGGCAAAAAAGGTGTGCGCTATTTGTTTGAGTGCAAAGATAGCCAGTCAAAAGCCCCAAAATATGTGCAATTTAGCGACCATATTATCGGTCCGCGCAGATCTGAACATTTCCATATTTACATGGGTAATGATTCCCAGCAGTCATTATTAAAAGAAATGGACAACTGGCCGACGTTTTATGAGTACTCATTAAGCAGCAAGCAAATTGTCCACGAGATGCTGGAACACTAAAAAGCTATCGATTTTGCTCAGCGCATTCATCGGTTTGCCGGGTCCTGGCTGAGGGTGAATGTGCGCCTTAATCTCAAACATCGGTCATCATAGCGCCGGAGTCATCACCGCTTCCGGCGCACTTTGCGCAATACAATTGCAGATATCGGGCAATAACGCTTCCATCTTCATCCTTAAACCTGGGATTGAAACCCTGTTTTATGATCTATGCTGAAGGCTACCAGTAAAGCAAGATGATTCACCCGCTGAATCACCGCTAGCAGTGTGCTTCTTGTCCTGCTTAACACTTAATAATGTCAATCAGTTACATCAGCATTGAATTGTTAATCAGGCGATGTAAAATTAACGTTAATATGTATTGCTGATGTGAATCATTCTTCAGATTCCTGGACTTCTTCTTCGCCATATCACCTCCTTCTCGGCGACCAGGTTTGAACCATTTTTTCAGGGAACGTTACGATGAAATTGCGAAATCTGTTGATCCTTGCTGTTGTTGCGACGGTTGTGGGCTGTAAAGCGCCCCCACCAAAAATGACGGACGACACTCTCGTCACCAGTGAGATCAATGGTGTCACATTGACGCACCGTTATGCGGTTAGCGCGCCAAAAGAATTCACCCCAGTCAACGCAAGTTTTAGGGCGCTGTATGCAGGGTCAATTATGAGCAAACCGGACTTCGGCGGAAAAGTCGTCAGCACCCTTGATAATGGGCAAAGTTACACCGTTTTGGGGCAAGTCGAGAATAATTGGCTGGCCGTTGCGCAGCAGGATAAACAGGAAATGTTGGGTTATGTTCCTGCACGTGCGCTGGTGAAAAGTGAACTGTATGCACAAACGCTGAAAAAAGATCGCCCTCGTCCACGCAAGGCCACCAAAAAAACCACCTGCGTTGCGGTCGATGGCAGTAGCAAAGCCTGCCAGAATGCGAACAGCGGCACCTGGATCATTGATTAACTGTCGACGTTTTACGTCATACCTTGTTGTTTAAAACTGTTCGGCTAAGAAGGATTTCTATGAAACTCTGGCTTTCGAGTCTGGCGCTACTGCTGGCATCTACTTCAGTGTGGGCGGCTGGTAACTATCGTATCGTCCAGTCTCCTTCGCAAAAGCTGGATGTCTGGATTGACGATGTGCAAAACAACACGCCGCAAAGCTGGTGTGCGCAAGAACTTCCCCTGCGAATCGTCGCCAATGGCGATAAAAATCCGGCGCTGCTCAATGTTTTTATGCCACGTCTGGGAACACTCCTGGAAAGCCAATGTAGCGCGGTGCAAATAGTCAGTTGGCGGATGGAAGATCCACAGGGTCAAGCACTCGCGGTTGGCACTGCGAGCAGAAGCAGCGACTGGACGGTGATTATCGCGCCGGTTGTTTCCAGCGAACTCAACACCCAACCCGCTCGCGAAGAAAACTCACCGTTAGCGGACCGCACGCCGTGGCAGGAGTTTACGCTGCAAGACGGCTGTCATTTGCGCACTTTCTGGCAGGGTGATGCTAATTCGTCAGCGATGTTTATCCCAAATGGTAAATGTGAAAAAGGCGGCTGGTTGAATGGCCACAGTGAAATCATTCAGAGCGGCGCTAAAGGCGAAACACGCAATGTGATGACCTTTGTGCATGGCTTCCCGGTCAGCGGATTAAGCGCCGATGCCGGTTCTGACAGCCTGCTGATTACCAGTCTCAATAACGAGCGGATGGTGGTCAGTAATGAACATGCTCCGCAGAGTTGGATGATTTTGCCTTATCACTCAGAGCTGAATGGCTGGAAAGCCACTGGCATGGTTGCCGTTGAAGTACCACGCGAACTGGCAGTAGATGAAGCCGCTATCCAGAAGCGTTTAAATATTGTGCGCAAAGTTTGGTCGGAGTGGCTTGCACCGGATACCCCTATCACCTTGTTGTTGATTGATTCCCTGCGTCCGCAATTGCGTGATCCAGCGGTTGGCGCATGGCGCTCCCAGAAGTAACCCTGAATTTTCGTCGATTTCGAGCAGAGTAAGGCCATCATGACTGATAAAGATTACAACTCCGAACTACCCGACGCTCTGCCGCCTGGCTTCCGTTTCGACGAGTTTGAAATTCAGCAAGTGACTGAATCCACCAATACTAACGTGGTGTATAAAGCGTGGGACCACCAGCTTGAGCGCCCGGTCACTATCCGCGAATTTATGCCGCGTGCGCTGACGGTACGCAGCGATAATATGCAGCTGGTGTTACGCAGCAAGCAAGACAGCCAGGCGTTTAATGTCGGAATGAATCGTTTTGTGCAGTCTGCTCGCCAGCTCGCACAATTTAACCACCCCAATTTGCTGCAAGTGTTTAGCTTCTGGACACAAAACGAAACCGCCTATGCGGCGACACGCTACTCCAACGGCGTAACGCTGGCTGAATTGCATCAGCATCAGCCTGAAGTGATTAATGAAGCCTGGATTCGGCGCATCTTGCCGATGTTGTGCGGAGCGCTGGCAACATTACACGATGAGGGGTTTATCCATCGTGACCTGTCGTTAAGAAGCATTCAAATTCAGGATAACGGCGCGCCTTTGCTATTGAATGCTGGCGCTCCGCGTCCAGGAAAAACCGAAAATGGCGATGAGATTAAAACGCCACTCAATCCAGGTTTTGCGCCGCTTGAACAATATGCTGATGACCTCGAAAACCGGCTCGGGCCATGGACGGATATTTACGCACTGGGGGCGATTCTCTACACCCTGATCACCGGCACTTGTCCACCTGCCAGCGTTACCCGCACCATTCAAGACCCGTGCGTGAAGCTGGCAAAAAATCGGCCTGAAGGTTATTCCCATAGCCTGTTGCAGGCGGTGGATAACGCGCTGGCGTTAAAACCGGAAGACCGCCCGCAGTCTATTGCAGAATTTGCGGCGCTGGCGGACATGCCGTTAAGTGGTATCAACGGCGCGGCACCGTTGAAACAGCCTGGCACCATGCTGGTCGCGGTGGAAGATGCGGAAATCACCCCTCTCTCGCCGTTCAAAAAACGCTACAAATTGCCGCTACAGATTGCCGCCAGTTTACTGGTAGGCGTGGCGATTGGCGGTTTCATTTTTAATAACAACGCCCCTTCTGTTTCTACTACCCAGACGGCCAAAACCGACAAACCGGTTGCGGAAAAAGCGGAAGCTGCCGGGACTAAAAGCGTGGTGCCTGTAGCGGATGGCGCGATAGCGCGCATTTATGTACGCATGAATGATGGCGAACAACTGGATGTTAATGGCAAGGCCGAAAAAGTGACACCAGGCGCCAATGGCTATGGCTTCCTGCAACTGCCTGCGGGCCAATATGAGCTTACGTTGCGTGATAAAAATCTGTCGCGAAGCATGACGTTATCGGTTGAAAAAGCGGGGACATGGTTGGTCAATCCGCAAGGGTAAATGGACGTTTAGCCAGGCGGTAAATTATCTGCTTTATCAGATTATGAGACATCTCCCGTAGCACTAGCCAGAAATTCGGCTAAGGTTTTCATAGGGTTGATCGCGGTAAACTTTCGCCGCGGTAGCCTGTAAAGGAGAACGATTAATGATAAATCCTGTTTTGCGCCGTCCTCGCACGTTATTTTTTGCGATTCAAATAGCTATCGGTTGTACGTTCGTCACTTTGCCTGCCTCAGCCGCAGACAGCCTGCCACAACCGCCTGATGTCATCCTTGGCCCGCTGTTTACCGATGTCCAGACGGCAAAATTATTCCCCGATCAGAAAACATTTGCCGATGCGGTTCCCAAGAATGATCCGTTGATGATCCTTGCGGATTACCGCATGCAGCGCAATCAATCGAGTTTCGATTTACGCCATTTTGTCGACGTTAACTTTACCTTGCCAAAAGAAGGTAAAAAGTATGTCCCGCCTAAAGGCCAAACTTTACGCGAGCACATCGACGGTTTATGGCCGGTGCTGACGCGCACCACTGACAGCACCGATAAATGGGATTCGCTGCTACCGTTGCCGAAACCGTATGTGGTACCAGGCGGGCGCTTCCGCGAAGTCTATTATTGGGACAGTTACTTCACCATGCTGGGGCTGGCGGAAAGCGGCCACTGGGACAAAGTTCAGGACATGGTCGATAACTTCGCCCATGAAATCGACACCTTTGGGCATATTCCTAACGGCAACCGCAGCTACTATCTGAGCCGCTCTCAACCGCCGTTCTTTGCCTTTATGGTCGAACTGCTCGCCAGCCACAAAGGTGACGAAACCTACACCACCTATCTACCGCAGTTGAAAGCTGAGTATGCCTGGTGGATGCAGGGCAGCGATACGCTGGCAGCAGGCGCTGAAAACTTGCGGGTGGTGAAACTAAAAGATGGCTCGGTGCTAAACCGTTACTGGGACGATCGCGATACACCGCGCGCCGAATCGTATCTGGATGACGTGACCACCGCGAAGAACAACCCCAACCGCCCGGCGACGGAAATCTATCGCGATTTACGCGCAGCTGCGGCTTCGGGTTGGGATTTTAGCTCACGCTGGATGGATAACCCGCAGCAACTGGGCTCGATTCGTACCACCTCTATCGTTCCGGTTGATTTGAACGCTCTGCTATTCCAGATGGAAAAGACCCTTGCGAAAGCAAGCCATGTGGCGAAGGACAGCGCAGCTGCCACGCAATATCAGCAACTGGCCGATGCCCGTCAAAAAGCCATCGAAAAGTATCTGTGGAACGATAAGCAAGGCTTCTATGCGGATTACGATCTCAAGAACCACGCGGCTCGTTCGCAACTGACCGCTGCCGCGCTATTCCCGCTGTATGTGCATGCCGCTTCGAAAGATCGCGCTGAAAAAATGGCGGCCATCACCCGTTCGCAATTGCTGAAAACTGGCGGGCTGGCGACCACCAACCTGAAAACGGGCCAGCAATGGGACGCACCAAACGGCTGGGCGCCATTGCAGTGGGTGGCCACGGAAGGCCTGCAAAATTACGGCCATAACGATCTGGCAATGGAAGTCACCTGGCGCTTTATGACCAACGTGCAGCAAACCTATAACCGCGAGCAAAAACTGGTGGAGAAATATGACGTATCCACCACGGGTACCGGCGGTGGCGGCGGTGAATATCCGCTGCAAGATGGATTCGGCTGGACTAACGGCGTCACCTTGAAAATGCTCGATTTGCTGTGTGGCAAAGAGAAACCGTGTGATTCCACACCAGACAAATTGCCTTCTGCAACACCGGGGCCGGTGAAAGAGACGATTCAGCCTGCTAGTTCTGCGAAGTAGTTTTCCCCTCACCCTAACCCTCTCCCGAAGGAGAGGGGATTGTCTGGTTTCTCTCTCAGCCTCATCCTCTCCCGAAGGAGAGGGGATTGTTTTGTTTTCGCCTTGTCCTTCCCCTTCTCCTGGGGGAGAAGGACGGGATGAGGGCGCCCACTCCCCGCCAAAATTGGCACTTGAAACAAAAAACAATAACGATAATAATTCGCATTCAATTTATTAGCACAAATAGCTAAATCAATACCTCTTGGGAATATAACTAAATGAAACTGGCATTTACAGTAAAGCGCTCTGCTTTACTCTGCGCGTTGGCACTCGCGGCCCCCACTTACGCATTGGCAGAAGACACCGTCGTCGTTACCGCCTCCCCCGCACAAACCTCCACCAGCCCAACCGAAGGTTACAGCGCAACGGTCAGCCGTGGAGCAACCAAAACCGATGAGCCGCTGATTACTACCGGTCAATCCATTTCGGTGATTACCCGCCAACAAATCGAAGACCAGGGCGCGCTCACCGTCAACAACGCGCTAAATTACACTCCTGGCGTATTTACCGGCTTTGCCGGTGGTGCAACGCGTTATGACACCGTGGCTTTGCGCGGTTTCCACGGCGGCGACGTCAATAACACCTTCCTCGATGGCCTGCGCCTGATGAGCGACGGCGGCAGCTACAACGTGATTCAGGTTGACCCGTGGTTCCTCGAGCGAATCGATGTGATTAAAGGGCCATCGTCGGCACTTTATGGCCAAACCATACCAGGTGGACTGGTAATGGAAACCTCAAAGCGCCCGCAATTTGTCGAGGAAGGCCACGTTCGTGCGATGTACGGTAATCACAACACCAACGGCAGCGCATTTGATTACACCAATGCGATTAACGAAGAATGGGCGTATCGGATTATTGGTTTAACCAAAAACAGCGACACTCAGTACGAGAACACGCGGGACGAACGTTATGCGATTTCCCCGTCCCTGCTGTGGCAACCCGGCGAAAATACCTCGCTGTTGCTGCGCGCCTATCTGGAAAAAGATCCATCAGGCGGATTCCACGGCTCGGTTCCGGCTGATGGCAGTATTTATTCATCCACCGGGCGCAAACTCAGCACCGGTTTCTCTGACGTCGAACCGGGCAATGACGCTTTCAAACGCCACGAGCAAATTTACAGCTACGAGTTTGCACACAGCTTTAACGATGTGTGGGCGTTCCGCTCCAACGCCAGTTATACCCACTCGAACGTCAGCCTGAAACAGGCTTACCAGATTGGTTGGGCAGACGTGGCGCATGACGAACTGATGCGTTATTACAGCGGCGAAACTTCATCGCTTGACGCTTACGCCATGGATAACCAACTGGAAGCCGATTTTGCAACTGGCGAGCTGGATCACAAAGTGGTGCTCGGCGGCGAATTCCATAAGTTCACCAACAATTTGTCCGATGACTCCGCTTACACCACCAACCTCAACCCGTGGACGGGTGAGTCTGGCGGCCCTGGCGGTTTCTATTATTACGACCCACGCGACCCCACGTATTCCACCATCAATCAGGGCCTGCTGACCAAAGCCGGTAAACGCCAGTATGAACAAACGGGTGTCTATCTGCAGGATGATATGCAGTGGAATCAATGGCACATGACGCTTTCTGGCCGTTACGATCACATCGTGACCAAGAGCCATATTGTGGCTGATGCCATTGATAGCGTCGTCACCGATAACCGTACTGACGATCACTTCAGTGGCCGCGCATCGTTGCTGTACGCATTCACCAATGGGATATCCCCATATATCAGCTACAGCCAGGCCATCACGCCGCAGGTTCTGCCGGATGCCGAAGGCAAGCTGCTGAAACCGACCACCGCTGAACAGTATGAAGCCGGGATGAAATACCAGCCGCTGGGTACGGCGGATCTCTACACCCTCGCCCTGTATGACCTGACGCAGAAAGATGTCGGGAACCGCGTAGTTCAGGGCAGTTACTATGAGCCAGCGGGTAAAGTTCATTCGCAAGGTGTTGAGCTGGAAGCACATTCTCAGTGGCATCCACGTTTCTCGACCGTTGCCGGATACACGTACAATAAAGTGCGCTTTAAAGATGCCATCGACGGTAACGATGGCAACACGCCATACGTCACACCAGATCAGATGGCCAGCCTGTGGGGAATGTTCAAAGCCGACTTCGGTATTAGCCTGGGTTCAGGTATTCGCTATATCGGCAAGCAATGGGCGGACAATGAAAACACCCTGCGCGTGCCTTCTGTAACGCTGCTTGATGCAATGGTGCGTGCTGAGATGGGGGCGTGGACGCCGTCACTGAAAGGTGCCTTCGTGCAAGTTAACGCCAATAACCTGACGGGCCGTGATTACGTTGCGGGTTGTTACGGCACCGGTTACTGCTACTGGGGCGCGGAGCGTTCTGTGATTGCTACTGTGGGATATGATTTTTAATCAGTGAAGTGGGTGTCGGATGGCGCAAGCGCCATCCGATATTTATTTGACCTTTTACTGAATGACACTCCCGGCAATATTCACTTCAGCCTTTGCACCCTGCTGTTTTTCCAGCGCGAGCTGCGCCAGTGGCGTATCGGCTTCATAACGCCCTTTCGCATCGAGGGTTTTCTCGTATTTGTTGTATTTCCACCAGGCATAGCCGAGGAAAATAACCAGACCGCCAACGTTATAAAACACAATGGTCATAATGCTCGCCCCCGTCGGGAAGGTAGAAGCAATAAACCCGACGGTGAAAATAACAATTAAGACGCTAACAATAGCGATGCCCTGCATTCGTGAACCCATGCGGAAATCACGGTTCACTTCATCGTATTTCAGGCGCAAGTTCAGGTAAGCCAGCATGATAAACAGCGGTGGCAACATTGACGCCGCCGCCGTCATGTTAATCAGGGTGTTCATCAACTCCTGCACGTTACCCGAACCAATAGTTGGGATAAGCATCAACGGAATGACAATCAAGAACTGAATCCAGGCCGCGCGAGTCGGTACGCCATGCTGGTTCAGGCTAACCGTTTTCGCACCAAAGATACCTTTCGGGATCTCAGTAAAGAAGATTTTGACCGGTGCCGCCGTCCACATCAGCAATGAACCAAACATGGCAGTGAACGAAACAATTCCGACAAAGCGATTCATCAGTATCACTGGCAGGCCAAAGTGTTGCGCCAGGCCGCCAAATACCTGAACCGTGCCACCGGTGTAGTGCAAATCAGCCTGGTGGACAAAGACGTTAATCAGCAGCGATGAAACGGTATACAGCACGCCGATAAACAGCCCAGAAAGAATGATCACTTTGACGAACGCTTTGCTGCCGCCCTTAACGTCATTGACGTACACCGCCACGGACTCTGCGCCACCCGCAGCCTGGAAAATCCACGCAATAATGCCGAGGAACGCCCAACTAAATTGCGGAGTAATGGCCTGCACGTTAATTGGGTCAGCCGGTTCAACACCGCCAATGACCGCAGCACCTGCCAACACAATGTAGGAGAAAGTGAGTAATAACATCAGCGTAGAAGTTACTGACGTCATCGGCCCGAGCAGTTTCGCCCCGTGGTTTGAAATCCAGGTGGAGAATGCGAACAGGATAATACTGATGATAGCCGTGGTTAATGGCGTGAAAATATAGTCATATCCGAGGAACGCATACGAGGCGTAGGCAATGACCCTTGGCAATAACGAGGTGAAGAAAAACAGGTTCACAAACCAATAGGTGTAGGCGGTGATAAATGCCCAACGGCCACCAAGTGCACTTTTTACCCAGGCGTAAACCCCGGCTTCTGAATTACGGTTTAACGAGACAAATTCAGCGATGATTAAACAGAACGGAATAAAGTAAATAAGCGTAGCCACCAGGAAAACCGGTGCCGATGCAATGCCAAGTTGCACGTTATTGTTAATGACGTTATTGAAGCTAAAAACCGCCGCAAATGTCATTGCCAATAAGCCAAACTTGCCAATGGTATTTCTGTTTGTTGAAGCCATGAGAACTCCACATTGTGTAGGGT
>NZ_JAHWLU010000147.1:0-10010 GCF_022134725.1 Buttiauxella sp. S19-1 | reverse complement strand
ATTTTACGCGCTCAATACGACCCCATGAACCCATTCCACATTAAGTGCCATAGAGCACGTTTTCTGGCGTGGGTCATTGTTAGTTGCCGTTTCACAGGAGAGTGATCGAAAGGTATGAAGTTAAAATTCGCATGTGCCGCTATTGCCGTTTGTTCGGTGTTAACCAGCATGAATGCTAACGCATGGAGCCTGAATTATCGCCACGAGTTTCTGGAAAAACAGGAACAGCAAAGCGACCGATTGGTTGTTTCGCATCGTTTCGATAATGGTTGGGGCTTTGGTGTAGAGTCCAAATTTACCAATGGTGGTGAAGGGGAAGGCGCTTTCGACGAATTCCACACTACCGGTACTGAATATGATTTGAGTTATCTTGCCAAACCTAATGACACATGGTGGTGGGAAGCCGGTTTTAATACCGAGATCACTGATACCGTGCAGGATTTGCGAGTTCATGTTAAACCAACGTATTGGTTCAACGAAAATTTTTATACTGCCGCTCGTTTCCGTGTTGGGCAGAGAAACTATACGGATGATGTCAATAAAGATAATGGCCATTATTTCCAGCTGAACTATTACCTTGGCTATAATGCGGAAAGATGGTCTATCGCCTATGACTTCGAATATAAGAAACTTGATTACCCTGATTTTAAGGGTGAAGAGTACTCTTATCTTAATAACGTAACAATTCGTGTGCCAATTAATAAAAATTGGCGGCCATATACCGAAATTGGTTATGTGTCATATAACGACCCTTCTGACAATAGCCCTTACCCAAATGACTGGCAGTGGCGTTGGCGCGTCGGGATTGAATACGTCTTCTAATTTTATCTCTGCTTCACTAACAATGAATCAATCACACTATTAATAGATTTTGTGAATGCATGGAGTGCATCTATTTTTTAGTGCGTGGCTTTTTAGCGCATGGTTTTTTAGCGCGTAGTTTAATTGTGTTGGTTATAACAATAATTCTCGGTGAAATAAGTTATTAGTTTATTGAGAACCATGTTTTCACCTTCATCAAGCTGCTTCCCCCTTTCTGGAATACAGGAAAGGGGGAAGTCAGGTTATTTAACTCTACTAGCACTCGATGGGTGCTAATGGCTTCAAGGACAGTTGTATGGACATTGGGAATTGGGTGCTTGAGCCAAATACAGCACTGACCCGTTTTTGTGTTTCTCCTCCTCGTGAGGAGCGATTCGCTGAATTTTTCGCTGGCGAAGCCATGGATATGGCTATGGATTACCGCTTCCAGAATGGCTCCGGGCCGCAAGAAGATGCGTTTTGTCGGCGTATTTTTCGCCAGCAGATGGCTGAACGCACCGTTGAACTGAGTGAGGCCATTGCGCGTACCCATGTGAGTTACACGGGTGAAAGCGACACGGTTTCCTTTTCCTCCTTCCAGCGCGTGCCATTCCATGTGCAACGTTGGCTGGAGTTGGAACTACACGCTACGGAAGCGGGCAGTTACCCTTTTCAGCTATCGACTTGTGGTGGGGCTCGCCTGTGGTGCAATGAACAGGCCGTCGCCAAATTCACTCCTTTCTCCCGCAACAAAATGCAAAGTTGTGAGCTGATGCTTCCCTTGCAGGCGGGTAAAAATACCCTGCTGATCCACCTGGAAGAGCTGTTTGAACGCGATACCGTGTTTGCGCTGCGTTTTATCTACCAGGGCTGCGTACCGCTTGGTGTTTCATTGCCGCAAACTGATGCCGCCGTGCTTGATGAATTGAGCCTGTTTGCTGGCGCTATGCGCCCGGAACTCACGGCCAGGGATAACCAGGTAAGGATTCGGCTTGGCGCAAATGCACCGACGCAACCGGTTAGTTTGTCGGGTGAGATCCACGGCATGGGTAATGACAATTTTACCCCGCGTCAGGTGGATTTCGGCACTGCCACGCCGGACGGTCAGCTGTTGACTCTGTCTCTGCCCGCGGAGATTGGTTCCGCTCACTATCAAATTGTGCTGCGCATGAGTTGCGCGGGTGTTTCGATTACCCGCAGTTTTGGTGTCAACCTCATGCCGTCGCCTGGCCATGCTGAGCATTCAACCAGCCTCGACGAGCGCAAACTGAAAGCGTTGCGTCACACCGCCCGGTATGGCATGGAGCGGACTTCTCGCCTGCTCGCCATGTTGCAATGTGGTGAAACAACAGCCGAAGCCGATCGGCTGTTGCTCGACACTTTAAAGCGGATCAGCGCCCGCGAAGATTGCTCAGATTTTTCTCTGGTTCCGCTATTGTGGATCTGGCGCGAGCACAATGGTGAACACTTCCCGGCGGCTTTATGGCGACGAGTGCGCAGTTCAATCCTCGGCTATCGCTACTGGATGGACGAGCAAGGCAACGACGTCATGTGGTTCTGGAGTGAGAACCATACCCTCTGCTTCCATACCGCCCAATATCTGGCAGGCCAGATGTTCCCTGATGAGCTGTTCCTGGCCTCTGGGCGTAGTGGCGAAGAGCAGCGTGCTATCGCCGCTCTTCGTCTGGCGCAGTGGTTCGATGCCATCGAACTGTACGGCTTCGTCGAGTGGAATTCAGCTCCTTACTATCCGGTCGATTACATTGGCCTGTTTGCGCTCTATCAACTGGCGGAAGATGCCTGGGTGCGTCAGCGTGCTAAGGGACTGATCGATCGCTTGATGCTGCTAAGTTCCCTGCATTACCAGGATGGGATTGCCGCAGGCACCATGGGCCGCGTCTACGAAAAAGAGCTGTTGGCAGGTGTGCTCACTGAGTTGTCAGCGTACGGAAATGTTGCCTGGGGCGGCGGCTGGTATAACCGCAAATGTGCTTCCTTGCCGCTTTTTTGTTCCAGCGACTATCAGCCACCGGTCGCCGCCGACAGCTACGCAAGGCTGTCTCAAGGCTCGCTCTCAGCCTTCTACCAGGCGGGCGGCGGCAATATTGTTGTCTGGAAAGAGCCGGGCGTTAGCCTCTCAAGTTGCATTAACCACCATCCCGGCCAGCGTGGCCATCAGCAACATCTGATGGACGTGCAGTTTGCCACTCATCACGACGCCAAATTCTGGGTCAATCACCCCGGTGAAGCAGAACCCGGTGGCGAGCAGCGCCCTTCTTATTGGTCTGGCAACGGCGTGCTGCCACAACTGATGCAGGTGGAGAATCGCGCTCTCCAGTTCTGGCAGTTGCCCGCAGATACCGCCTTCCCCTGGACTCACCTCTACCTGCCAGCAGATGCCTTCGAACAGGTGATCACATTGCCTCGGACTTGTCTGGTTCGCGCCGGTAATGCCTTTGCTGTGATTGGCTGCTCGGCACCGCTAAACGCGGTCACCACTGGAATGACTGCGGGCAATGAATATCGGGCCCAGTCGCATCACGTTGCCTGGTTTACCGAAGTCGGTCATGGCGACGACGCAGCTTTCGCGGCGTTCTGCCAGCGCATGGAAACACTGGTGGTCAGTATTGAAGACCAGCAGGCCGTTGTCAGTACGGCGCAAGGCGAGCTCATGCGCCTCGATTGGCAGGGTAAATGCCTGGTTGAGGGCGTCGTACACCGTTTCCCCGACGCGGCAGGATGCGATCCCATTGTCACCTGGAGTGGAGAAGCACAATGAAACAACAAGCACTGATCCCAACCCTGGAGCGAGTCGTTCACGGTTTCTGCCAGTTGAAAGGCATGGGTGAACTGACGGCCAGTAAAGGCCTGGCGATTCAGTTTGAGCAGTGGGAGTGGGAGGTTGGCGTTGGGCTATATGGTTTCTGGCGCTACGCCAGCCACAAAGACGATGTCGAACTTCAGGATTCTCTGCTGGCCTGGTACGAAGGGCAGATCCGCAAAGGGCTGCCTGCGATGCAGATCAACACCACGGCTCCGATGATCACCCTGGCGCTGCTGGCGGGTCACAGCGGCCGCGACGATCTACGCGAAACAGTGAACGCCTGGGCCGATGATCTGCTGGCTAATCTGCCAAGAACCGAGGAGGGCGGATTCCAGCACGTAGTGAAGGAGCAACCCAACACCGGCCAACTCTGGGATGACACCCTTTTCATGACCTGCCTGTTCCTCGGCACTGCCGGGATCGTGCTCAAGCGAAAGGATTTGATCGACGAGGCGGTCTATCAATTCCTGCTGCACACCCGTTACCTGAGCGAACCTAAAAGTGGACTTTGGTATCACGGCTGGACCTACGTCGAAAAACACCATTTTGCCGGAGTTTTATGGGCGAGAGGGAATGCGTGGATCACTGTTGCCATCCCCGAATTCATCGATCTGATGGGCGACCACCTGGATGCTGGCGTACGGCGCTATTTAACCCAGGTGGTGTCACGCCAGGTGCGTTCTCTGTGTGCATTACAGGCTGAGAACGGCATGTGGCACACGGTGTTGGATGACCCTTATTCACCTCAAGAATCCTCAGCCACGGCGGGGATCGCCTACGGCATGTTGCGCAGCGTGCGGTTGGGTCTGCTGGATGACAGCGTCATTGCCCCAGCCCTGCGGGCAGCCCATGCCGTGTGGCAGCGCATCGACGAGGACGGCATCGTTCTCGGGGCTTCCAAAGGAACCATGGTAGGGCATGACCACCAATACTACTGCGACATTGCCATCGCACCGGTTCCTTATGCGCAGGCACTGACCATGTTGCTGCTACTCGAACTAGAGCAAGGCCAGTGGCTGGCATAACAGTTTAATTTTTTTGTTATTTTTTGGAGAAACAAGAGATGTCCAAACGGAATTTTATGGGGGCCTTCCAGACTTTTGGTGGTGCTATGGCTGTCCCCATTGCCTTTTTACCTTTCACTGGTTTGCTGCTCGCTATCACTGGGCTACTCACCATGCCCGATATCATGGGGAGCCTGGCTCACCCTGACTCCAACTTTTACAAGGTGATGACAATCATCAAGTCGGGTGGCTGGACTATATTCCGCAACTTCCCGTTACTGTTCTGTATGGCGCTCCCTGTGGGTCTTGCCAGGACCGGCCAGGCACGAGCGGCGCTGGTCGCCTTCTTTGCCTACATGGCTTACAACTATTTCACCAACAGCATGCTGACCTTCTGGGGGCCAGAGTTTGGGGTCGATTTTAATCAGAATGTTGGCGGCTCCAGCGGCCTGGCAATGGTTGGTGGCGTCAAAACGCTGGATACCAGTATCGTCTTCTCGCTGATCATCGGCGGAGTGGTCACCTGGATCCACAACCGTTTCTTCGAAAAGAAACTGCCGGATTACCTGACTATTTTCCAGGGGATGAGCCTGGTCTTTATCGTCTCTTTCTGCGTGATGTTGCCGATGGCCTGGCTGACCTGCGAACTTTGGCCAAAGGTACAAGTCGGCATCAATGCCATGCAGAGTTTCTATGTTGAAGCCGATGCCTTTGGTATGTGGATGCTGGCGTTCGTGGAACGTATGCTGGTACCAACCGGCTTGCACCGTTTCGTTTACTTCCCGTTCTTCTTCGGCCCAGCGGTAGTGGATGGCGGTCTTTACACCCACTGGATCGAGAACGTCTCGACTTATGCAGCATCAACCACGCCTCTGGTTGAGCAGTTCCCAGCTGCCGGTTACTCCTTGTATGGCAACATCAGCGTGTTCTGCTCACTCGGTTCAGGCCTGGCTATTTATGCTACTGCTAAGAAGAAGATGAAGCGCAAGATTGCCGCTCTGGTGATCCCGGCGATCATCACGGCAATGGCTGTTGGTATTACCGAACCTATCGAGTTTACCTATCTGTTTGTGGCGCCGGTGCTGTATCTGGTTAATGCCATTATTGGTGCGACCCTGTGTGTGGCGCTCTATCTGTGCGGCGTAGTGGGTTTCATGGGCGGTGGTCTCAACGATATCATCCTGTTCAACTGGGTCTTCTATGCTAAGAACCATGCTCACCTTATCTGGATCCACCTTGCTCTGGGCCTCGGCTTCGCGGCTATCAACTTCTTCGTGTTCCGCTACATGATCCTGAAATTTAACTTCCTGACACCAGGCCGTGGTGATGAGGAAGAGGAAGAAGATGTGCGCCTTTATTCTAAACAAGACTACCGTGGCAAGCAGTCTGGACCGGTTGTTGCAGGTCAAGAGCCAGATCGCCTCAGAGCTGCCGCAATCCTGCAATGTGTGGGTGGGTGTGAAAACGTCGATACCATCGGAAACTGTCAGACGCGTTTACGCCTGGTGGTGAAAGACCCGGCCCTGGTACAGGATGACAAGGCTCTCAAGCAAGCCGGAGCCTTGGGCGTGATGCGTACAGGTAAAAACCTTCAGGTTGTGGTGGGTTTATCCGCTCCAATGGTGCGCGAATATTTCGAGCAGGAGTACAATAAAGGCCCGGCCATTCAACCGGACACGACGACTCCAGTGCCAGCAGTCTGATTAGACTGGAAGCGTTTCATTAATTGAATTTGCGAGCCCTGATGGGCTCGCAAGCCATTTTATGACTTCACAGGATGAAGATATGACAACGTTAAAAATAGGCGCACGCGGACATGATCTTATCGATCAGACTCCAGAAGGGATTATTGCTTATGCGCGCCAGGCGGGGATTGACGGACTGCAACTGGCAGTACACAGGAGCTGGGTCGAGGCCTGGCAGGCTCGTGATATCGACACGATGGTCGCCAATATTCAACAGCTTCAGCAGGCCGGTATTTCCATCTTTCTGCTGGCCAGTTACTTCAACCCTGCTCATTCAGATACAGACTTCTTGAAGAGTGAGATGGAGCGCGTGCGTTTTAATATCGAACTTGCTCGCCGCTGCAATGTCGGCGTCGTGGGCAGTGAGACTGGCTCTCTGAACGACAATGACTGGACCTGGCATCCGGATAATCACAGCGCGGCCTCCTTCAAGAAAGTGGAGCGGACCTTTGAGCAGTTAAAACCCGAACTGGAGCAGGCAGGTTGTGATTTTCTGGTCGAGGCGGTCAAAGATCATATTATTTACGACGCCAATTGTCTGGCGAGCCTGAACACGCGATTGGGCGATAATTTCAAGGTGACTCTTGATCTGGCCAACTTGCTGGATGCGGACAATGCCGGGAACTGGCGTGAGATCTTAGTCGATTTTCTTAGCCAGCATGGCGAGCGCATCCGATTGTTCCATTTCAAGAATTTCATCTTGCAAGGGCGAGACAAGATTCCGACGAGCCTGGAGCATGGCCTGATTGATTATGTTGAGGTGTTGGCTGTGCTGGAACAGCGCCAACTGGCTCATATTCCGATCATTGTTGAAGAACTGACCGGCGACCCGCTGTTAGAAAGTGTGGCTTACCTGCGCCGCTTGAGTCAGTGATTCATGGTTTAGAGATAGGGTTTTTCACGGCACGTGGCGCCTGGACGCCACGTTTTCCATAACTCAGTGGGGAGTCAGTTATTCGACTCGCTCATCGCTTCATTTCGGTACTGGGCAGCAGCAGTTATGAGTTGCTCCACCCGTTTTTCCACCAGACTACCGTTAACAGCGTATTTCCAAGTGATGTTGTGTTCGTTCACTACCTGGACAAATTTCTCGTCTTCCGGTTTCCCGCTGTCGGGGTTGATGCATGAGGTGGTGTGCCGCCAGGCTTTGTGCATCCCGCGATGCGACCTGGCCATGCTGCTGTTGCTGGTAGGCCTCACTTTCCATTACGTCATTCACCCAGGTCTGGCGGCGGGTGATATTGAGGTTCTGGTCATAGGTGAAGCGTTCTTCGCGCATCGGCACACTGCTGTTGCCGGTCCAGGTGGCGTGGCTTATCTGGTCGTTCGCGGTCAGAGTGTGGACGGCGGTACCGCGCAGTGAGTCGGCAATCATCGTCAGGTTGTAGGGCTTGTCATATAGCCACTGGCGTTGCAGGTCTTTATTGCGGGCGTCCGGTTCAGTGTTACTGCCGGCGCGCTGCTGCGTCAGCATCCCGGTTGGTGTGTAACCCAGTTGCTGGCGGAAGCCGGTGTCATTCTGTCGGGTGATTTCGTGGCCGCGCAGGTCGTGGGTGAAGGTCAGTGGCGAATGGCTGTCCAGTTGCCACTGCTCCAGCTCTCCCATTAATCCACGGGTGAAGTGTTCGGTGATACCCGCAGTGGAGCGCTGCGTGACATAATCCTGTTGTGCATCGAACCGGTACTCGGTACGTCTGCCGTTAATGGTTTCGGCACAGAGGTGCCCGGCCTCGTCATATTCATAATTGACGGTAGCATCGTCATTCTTCGCTTCGACCAGACGGCAGAGGGTGGTGCTGAGTACACGCGTGCTGTCGCCCTGAGTGACGTCCTCGCGTACGACCTGGTCGGTGACGTTGTATGGTCAGTTCAGGTGTGTGCCATCCGGGAAACCCAATATTCATTTAAAGGGTAAATGGTTTCGTGAGGCGGGGTTTGAGACGGGTGTACATCTTACCGTTAAAATAGCTGACGGCTGTATTGTGATTATTAAAGACAGCGAGGAAGTGGACGTGCTGAAGCATGAGCAGAAAGTTCTTCGTCAGCAACTGCGGGAGATTAGGCAGGCTAATCTGAATATCAAGAGCGCCGCTAGGCCAGCGCTCTGAGGGATGACAGTTTAGTAAGCCAACAGAATAAAAATAGCCGGGAAGATCAATGAGGTCTTTCCTTCCATATATTTAACAGGCTCGTTTACATCGATAATATATCATCGATACAGTCAATTATTTCTGGAGAGGACTCCTCCGCTAGTAAATTTTCTCTCCATTGTTGTATGTTCTTCAAGTTTAATTCAAAACCTATGTTTGATTGATATATATATATATCACACATTGTGCTAACTATATCAAACTTAACATTTTTGTCATCACTGAGAATAAACATATCAAATAAAAAATCCCATAAAGATTGGATTGTTTCACTATCAGCAATCACCTCTCTCTTGTAAGGTGATGAGAATAAATCAGTAATCTCGCCGATTAAGTTACCCAGATCGGAATGATTGTTCACTAAGGCGCTACAAATATCTTTCATCTTATTTTCTATAAAAATATTTTTATCATTCATTTTATTTCACCCAAGGGAAAACAGTAGGTTGCTCTATAGGGATATGAACATCATTTATAAGGCCAGGATTGTAACCAGGACTAGTTTCCTTAAAAATCCCTGGCGGATGAGAATTACCATTAACATCCATGCTTTTCTTTCCATCCATTATTCGAACAACCCATCCCTGTCTAGCATTTGAACCAACTGGGGCAGTTGCATCCATACCATGAATACGGACAGTAGTTTTACTTCCTGTGGAATTAATCCATTTATATTCATAACCATAATTCCCAGAATAACCATCAGGAGGCGTTAATTTACGGATTATTGCATTTTCAGGGATAGTAATTAGATCTGAACCGTCAGCGCGTTTGATCGTATTGTCAGATAATGAATTTCCTGAAGTTTTACATAACCCAAGCGGATCAACCCACCTCAACGGATTCGCCACATACCCGTAAGGATTCAGCCCACCCGCCAAGCCGATAGGGTCTGCCGAAATGTACTGCCCCGTCTCACTATCATAGTAACGGAAGCGGTTGTAGTGCAAGCCGGATTCTGTGTCTTCGTATTGCCCCGGAAAGCGCAGCCTGCAACTCAGCTTGTCATCATTCGCACTTTCTTCCCGACCCCAGAGCTGTTGCTTGCCGCGCCAGACGATGGTGCCGTCTTCGGTCAGTAACTCCTGAATGCGACCGACAGTGTCTGTGACGGCATAGTGCAACTGGCCTTTTTCATAACGTGCCAGCGGTGTGAAGCTGCCGGGTTCGTAAATCCAGCGGATACTGTCGTCATATGCCGGGGGGCCACCGGCATACACCGGGATTTCTTCGGTCAGCTGGTCGCCATTCCAGTGGAAGTTGTAACCGGTTTTCTGGCGGTTGGTGCAGCGTTTGCTGATGCGCCTGCCAGACGGGTCGTAGCGGTATTCCCAGCGTTCGCCGTCCGGGGTTTCCAGTGCGGTGAGCTGGCTTCGGGCATCCCAGCGGTAGCGCCACTGGAGAGGGCGATAGCCGCCTTTATCCACCAGTTTTTCCACCAGACGCCCGTTAACATCGTATTTCCAGGTGATGTTGTGTTCGTTCA
>NZ_JAHWLU010000146.1:0-10254 GCF_022134725.1 Buttiauxella sp. S19-1 | reverse complement strand
GTCGAGAACGTGCAGCGGATGATTATTGAAGGGATTCGGGTGCGTTAATTCGGGCTTGAATGGAAAACACAGCTGACATCGCCTTCTTCGCATTGCAGCGTGCTTTTCAGCAGCTCAGTGCGCTCGCGGGTTTTGTCAGTCATACACTGGGCGTGCACCATTGGCGCGACAGATGCGCCATCAGCCCCTGAAGTTAAAAACGCGCAATCGGCATCGCGAAAAGCAATCCACGCATTTTGCGCTGCTTTTAACTGTGTTTTCTGGGTGTCGGTGGCGAGTTTCATCGCCTGCTGATAAGCGTGGTTGAGCAAATCATCCTGCTTCTTAAATTCTTTGCCATAACACTCATTCAGCCCGGCCTGAGATGTTTCGTTATCGCAACTGTCAGCCAGTACGTTAGCGCTCAGCAGCAATCCCGTAATCAGTAAACAAACGCGTTTCATCATCATTCCTCGAAGAAAAAGGCCTTTATAGGATGGATGGCGCTATCGCTTTTCCACCCTACAAGGCCATACAAATTATTCCCGAAAGCTTAGTGAAACCTTAGCCGATTGTCATCAGACTGGCATTACCACCGGCGGCTGCGGTGTTCACGCTCAGCGAACGCTCAACGTACAAACGTTCCAGCAACAGATTGGTTTCTCCGCGCGCAAAGCCTTGCACCGAAACAATCGCCCCATTGCGGGCCGCGACTTTTTCGCATAGCGCACGCAACTGGTCGGAATCACCGTGGTAAATCACCGCATCAAACAGCTGGCCGAGCAGGGCATCTTCTTTGGCAAAATCGATGTGCTTTTGCACCCGCGCAGGCAGGGCTTTTGCCAGTTCACGATGCAGCTTGTCATCGGCCCATAGTGCACGGCTACCAACACTAGTCACTGCCGCCAGTTGCACCAGCGCATCTTGCTCGTTATCGGCGATACACAATACGCGCTCACGTGGCATTAAGGCGTAGGTGTTGCGTTCACCGGTTGGCCCCGGCAATTGGCGCAGCGTGCCGCTTTGCGCAAGTTGCGCGAAACGTTCGCACACGGCTGGCAATTCACCTTTGTTGGCCGCCCATTGCGTTAGTGCCTGATGGGATTCCTGCAAGCTGGCCTTCAGCGTGGTATCCACCGGCAATTCAGCATCCTGGCGATTAAACGTCGTTTGCAGCGCATTGTCCGGGCGGTTCGCCAGCAGGCGGTACAGATACAGCGGGCCACCGGCTTTCGGTCCAGTGCCAGATAAACCTTCGCCGCCGAATGGCTGCACGCCGACCACCGCACCGACCATATTGCGGTTCACATACATATTGCCGACATGCGCTGAACCGGTCACCTGAGCGATGGTTTCATCGATACGGGTATGCACACCCAGCGTCAGGCCATATCCGGCAGCATTGATTTGCTTAATCAATGCTTCGAGGTTGCTGCGGTTGTAACGCACCACGTGCAACACCGGGCCAAACACTTCTTTTTGCATCTCGTCGAAGCTTTCCAGCTCAATCAATGTTGGCGCAACGAACGTACCGCTTTGCCACTCTTTCGCATCCACGTTGTTATCACGCACCGCCTGGAATACTTTGCGGCCTTTGCTGCGCAGCGTCTGGATATGCTGCTCGATATTCTCTTTCGCTTCGGCGTCGATAACCGGGCCGATGTCGGTCGTCAGGCGGCCTGGGTTGCCCATGCGGCATTCCGCCATCGCACCGCGCAGCATTTGCAGCGTGTGCTCGGCAACATCCTCCTGAATACACAACACGCGCAATGCAGAACAACGCTGTCCGGCGCTATCAAATGCCGAGGCCAGCACATCAACCACGACTTGCTCGGTGAGCGCCGAAGAATCGACGATCATCGCGTTGAGACCACCAGTTTCAGCAATCAGCGGTGTTGGGCGGCCTTGCGGGTCCAGACGGTCAGCAATGTTGCGTTGCAGCAGTGTCGCGACTTCGGTGGAACCGGTAAACATCACGCCACGTACACGAGGATCGCCTGTCAACTGTGCGCCAACCGTTTCACCACGGCCTGGCAGCAATTGCAGCACGCCCGCAGGCACACCAGCTTCCAGCAGAATGGCAACGCCTTGCGCAGCAATCAGAGGAGTTTGTTCAGCCGGTTTTGCCAGCACGCTGTTACCCGCGGCAAGGGCGGCAGCAATCTGGCCGCTAAAGATGGCCAGTGGGAAGTTCCATGGGCTGATACAGACCACCGGGCCGAGCGGACGGTGGGTTTCGTTATCGAAATCATCGCGCACCTGACCGGCGTAATAGTGCAGGAAATCCACCGCTTCGCGCACTTCAGCAATCGCGTTGTTGAAGGTTTTGCCAGCTTCGCGCACCAGAATGCCAATCAATTGCTGCATCTGGCCTTCCATCATCACGGCTGCACGTTCAAGAATCGCGGCGCGTTCTTGTGGCGGGGTGGCGAACCAGATTGGCGCGTTGTTCACCGCACTTTCCAGCGCCTGAGAAACTTCTTCTGGCGTGGCTTCGCGAGTGAAACCGACGATGTCAGTTGGCTCTGCCGGGTTCTTCACGGCCACCATGTCGCCCGCCGCAACGGCATGTTCTAACATTGGCAGCGCTTGCCACTTCTGGGCTGCGCTATTGAGCAGGGCAGAGGAGAGTGACGCCAGACGATGTTCGTTCGCCAGGTCCAGGCCGCTGGAGTTGGTGCGACCCGCGCCATACAACTCTTTTGGCGTGGCAATTTTTGGATGTGGCAAGCCAAGCTGACCTTCTTTTGCCGCGATAGCTTCGATAGCGGTTACCGGGTCGGCAACCAGTTCGTCGAGCGGCAAGGTGTTGTCGGCAATACGGTTAACAAACGAGGTGTTGGCACCGTTTTCTAACAGGCGGCGCACCAGGTAAGCCAGCAGCGTTTCATGGGTGCCGACCGGTGCATAAATGCGGCAAGGGCGGTTCAGTTTGCCATCGGCAACTTTGCCGACCACTTGATCATAAAGCGGTTCGCCCATGCCGTGCAGGCACTGGAATTCATATTGGCCTGGGTAATAGTTTTGCCCGGCCAGGTTGTAGATTGCCGCCAGGGTGTGCGCGTTGTGTGTGGCGAACTGCGGGTAAATCAGATTCGGCACTGCCAACAGCTTTTTGGCGCAGGCGAGGTAGGAAATATCGGTGTAAACCTTACGCGTATATACCGGATAGCCTTCCAGCCCGTCCATTTGTGCGCGTTTGATTTCGCTGTCCCAATATGCGCCTTTCACCAGGCGGATCATCAGGCGGCGACGGCTACGGGAAGCGAGGTCAACCAGGTAGTCAATGACAAACGGGCAGCGCTTTTGGTAGGCCTGAATGACGAAGCCGATGCCGTTCCAGCCTGCCAGTTCCGGTTCGAAACAGAGTTTTTCCAACAGGTCGAGGGAGATCTCCAGACGGTCGGCTTCTTCCGCATCGATGTTAATCCCCACGTCATACTGGCGAGCCAGCAGCGTCAGAGATTTCAGGCGTGGGTATAACTCTTCCATCACGCGGTCATACTGCGCGCGGCTATAGCGCGGATGCAGCGCAGAAAGTTTGATTGAGATGCCCGGGCCTTCATAAATGCCACGGCCATTAGAAGCTTTGCCAATCGCGTGAATCGCTTGCTGGTAAGAAACCATGTAAGCCTGTGCATCGGCGGCGGTTAATGCCGCTTCACCCAACATATCGTAGGAGTAGCGGAAACCTTTTTCTTCCAGTTTGCGGGCGTTGGCAAGCGCCTCGGCAATGGTTTCGCCGGTGACAAACTGCTCGCCCATTAAACGCATCGCCATGTCCACACCTTTACGGATCAGCGGTTCACCGCTTTTCCCGATGATGCGGTTCAGGGAGGTCGACAGACTGGCTTCATTGTGGGTGGACACCAGTTTGCCGGTAAACAGCAAACCCCAGGTGGCGGCGTTGACAAATAGCGACGGGCTACGGCCAATATGCGAATGCCAGTTGCCGTTGCTGATTTTGTCGCGAATTAACGCATCACGCGTGGCTTTATCCGGGATACGCAGCAACGCTTCGGCCAGACACATCAGCGCCACACCTTCTTGCGAGGAAAGCGAGAATTCTTGCAGCAAACCTTGTACCATGCCCGCCCGACCAGAGGCGCTCTTCTGATTGCGCAGTTTTTCGGCCAGTTGATAAGCCAGTTTATGAGTTTGTTCGGCGATAGCTTGCGGCAGGCGAGCCTGTTCCAGAATCATCGGCACCGCGTCGGTTTCTGGACGACGCCATGCGGCAGTAATGGCGGCACGGGTAACCGATTGCGGCAGAATTTGTTCAGCGAAATCGAGGAACGGTTGGTGCGCCTCGTCAACGTGCGGAGCGGCTTCATCACTTTCGTTTGCTGCACCCGCTAACAGGGCCGGCAGTTCTGGTAATTCGTCATTATTTTCGAGACGTTCCAGATAATTAAAAATCGCCTGTTTAATTAGCCAGTGCGGTGTGCGGTCAATACGTGATGCGGCTTCTTTGATGCGCTCGCGGGTTGCGTCGTCGAGTTTGACGCCCATGGTGGTGGCCATTAGTGCTCCTGTTTACCCGTTATTAATCGGGTGAGTACATATAGGGTTGATAAAAGTTATCCGGCAATATCTATCATGTTGCAACTTTGTGCAACCTTGTTAAATGTGAGCCAGATAGCAAGCTGAAAAAAGAGTGAATTGTTAAATAAGAAATAAGGAAGTTGTCTGGCTAATCATTTGCTGACAGGGCGAAATTACCGACATAGTTAACACTTTCCATAGGTGCAACCATAAAAAGCGTGAGCGAGTGCAACCTCCTGCAAAAAGCTATTTTTTGTACGGTGAATTTATTGTGAATAGTGTGTTAAAACGCTTGCGAATAAAAATGACTATATCCCCGTGCTGCGTTCCGGCATGGATAAAAATTTGGAGATCTGCATGACCATGAGCACACCAATGCTGGTGACTTTCTTTATCTATATCTTTGGCATGATATTGATAGGGTTTATCGCCTGGCGTTCTACCAAGAATTTTGACGACTACATTCTGGGCGGTCGTAGCCTGGGAAGCGTGGTCACGGCGTTGTCAGCGGGCGCATCCGATATGAGCGGTTGGTTGTTGATGGGGCTGCCTGGCGCCATCTTCCTTTCTGGTATTTCAGAAAGCTGGATTGCCATCGGCCTGACGGTTGGCGCGTATATCAACTGGAAACTGGTCGCCGGACGTTTACGTGTTCACACCGAGGTGAACAACAACGCACTGACGCTGCCTGATTATTTCACCGGACGTTTTGAAGATAAAAGCCGCATCCTGCGTATTATCTCAGCGTTGGTTATCCTGCTGTTCTTCACTATCTATTGTGCATCTGGCATCGTGGCGGGGGCTCGTCTGTTCGAAAGCACCTTTGGCATGAGCTATGAAACCGCACTGTGGGCGGGTGCAGCGGCAACCATCATTTATACCTTCGTGGGCGGGTTCCTGGCAGTGAGCTGGACCGATACCGTGCAGGCTAGCCTGATGATTTTTGCGCTGATCCTGACACCGGTGATGGTGGTTATCGCAGTGGGCGGCTTTGACGATTCAATGGCGGTTATCAAGCAAAAAAGTATTGAAAACGTCGATATGCTCAAAGGCCTGAACTTTGTGGCGATTATCTCGCTGATGGGCTGGGGCCTGGGTTACTTCGGCCAGCCACATATTCTGGCGCGTTTCATGGCGGCAGATTCACATCACACCATCGTCAAAGCGCGTCGCATCAGTATGACGTGGATGGTGCTGTGCCTGGCGGGTGCGTGTGCGGTGGGCTTCTTCGGTATCGCTTACTTCAATAACAACCCGTCATTGGCAGGCTCTGTTAACCAGAACGGCGAGCGTGTGTTCATCGAGCTGGCGCAATTACTGTTTAACCCATGGATTGCAGGCATCTTGTTGTCAGCGATTTTAGCGGCGGTGATGTCTACGCTGAGCTGCCAGTTGTTGGTATGTTCCAGCGCCATTACTGAAGACTTGTATAAAGCCTTCTTCCGTAAAGATGCCGGGCAGAAAGAGCTGGTGTGGGTAGGGCGTTTCATGGTGCTACTGGTTGCTCTGATTGCCATCGCACTGGCGGCTAACCCTGAAAACCGCGTTCTTGGTCTGGTGAGTTACGCCTGGGCAGGCTTCGGTGCCGCGTTTGGCCCGGTTGTGCTGTTCTCGGTCATGTGGTCACGCATGACGCGCAATGGCGCGCTTGCGGGGATGATCATCGGTGCCTTGACCGTCATCGTCTGGAAACAGTTTGGCTGGTTGGGTCTGTACGAAATCATTCCTGGTTTCATCTTCGGCAGCATCGGTATTGTGGTTGTTAGCCTGCTTGGCAAAGCGCCAAGTACATCGATGCAAAAACGCTTTGCACAAGCGGATGAGATTTACCACACCGCTCCACCGTCGAAGTTACAGGTCGAGTAATTCTGCTGACAAACCTCTTCGTAGGTTGGATAAGCGCAGCGTCATCCGACACAACGCGCGCAAACGGTGGATGACGCTAACGCTTATCCACCCTACAAAACACGTTTATCACCCTTTGCCAGCAATCTGGAAGGCCGCTAATAGCGGCCTTTTTTACAGCTATACACAAAAATTCAAATTCTCTGCTTGTGTTTATTTTTATGGTAATGATAATCACAATCGTTCTGGTTTTACTTTTCTTTACGTCTTTTGACCTGAGTTCACAGTTGGAGTATCAGGAATGTTCGTTCCGTTTCTCATTATGTTACGCGAAGGGCTGGAAGCCGCGTTGATTGTCAGTTTGATAGCCAGCTATCTGAAGCGCACACAACGCGGCCAGTGGATTGGCGTCATGTGGATTGGGGTGGTTGCAGCCGCAGCGCTTTGCTTAGGCTTAGGCATCTTCATCAACGAAACGACCGGCGAATTCCCGCAAAAAGAACAAGAGATGTTTGAAGGCATTGTCGCCGTCATCGCCGTATTCATCCTGACCTGGATGGTGTTCTGGATGCGCAAAGTATCGCGCAACGTCAAAGGGCAGCTGGAGCAGAAGGTCGATGAAGCGCTGCATAGCAAAGGCAGCCACGGCTGGGCGTTGATTATGATGGTGTTCTTCGCCGTCGCCCGCGAAGGGCTGGAATCGGTGTTCTTTCTGCTGGCGGCATTCCAGCAGGACGTCGGCATTATGCCGCCACTTGGTGCGATGCTCGGTCTTGGCACTGCCATCGTGCTGGGCTTCTTGCTTTATTGGGGCGGCATACGCCTGAATCTTGCCGTTTTCTTCAAATGGACCAGCTTGTTTATTTTACTGGTCGCCGCCGGTCTTGCTGCGGGTGCGGTTCGTGCATTCCATGAAGCCGGGCTTTGGAACCATTTCCAGGATATCGCTTTCGACCTGAGTAATGTTCTTTCAACGCATTCCCTGACCGGCACGCTGCTTGAGGGCATTTTTGGTTATCAGGAAGCGCCTAGCGTCAGCGAAGTGGCGATGTACTTTATTTACCTGATTCCCGCGCTGGTGCTGTTCTTCATTCCCCCACGTCTGGGTAGCCAGGCGACAAATAGCGTTCGTTAATAATATTGTGGCGAGAAATCGCCTCTTAGTTACAACATACTGATGTTTTAAAGGGATTGGCCATGACTACACATTTTCGTCGAAAAGCCCTGCATGCTGCGTTGTTTGCGCTTGCCTCTTCAGCCTTTGCGGTGCAAGCCGCCGATGTTCCTCAGGTAAAAGTCACCGTTACTGATAAACAGTGCGAACCGATGAACATTACGGTTAACGCCGGTAAAACCCAGTTCATTATTCAGAACAACAGCCAGAAAGCGCTGGAGTGGGAAATCCTCAAAGGGGTGATGGTAGTCGAAGAGCGTGAGAACATCGCGCCGGGCTTCTCTCAGAAAATGACGGCCAACCTGCAAGCCGGTGAGTACGACATGACTTGCGGCCTGCTCAGCAACCCGAAAGGCAAACTTATCGTTAAAGCTGCTGGCGACCAGGCCGCACCGAAAAACGACCTGATGGCGTTATCCGGCCCGATTACCGAATATAAAACCTACGTCACTGCCCAAGTGGCCGAACTGGTTAAAGGTACCAAAGCCTTTACTGACGCAGTGAAAGCCGGTGACATAGAAAAAGCTAAATCCTTGTATGCACCAACACGTCAGTATTACGAACGTATCGAACCGATTGCCGAACTGTTCTCCGATCTGGACGGCAGCATCGATGCCCGTGAAGACGATTATGAGCAGAAAGCTAACGACCCGAAATTCACCGGTTTCCACCGTCTGGAAAAAGCACTGTTTGGTGATAACTCCACCAAAGGCATGGAAAAATATGCCGATCAGCTCAATAGCGACGTGCTGGATCTGCAAACCCGCATTTCTGAACTGGCCTTCCCACCAGGTAAAGTGGTTGGTGGTGCAGCGGGCCTGATTGAAGAAGTCGCTGCCAGCAAAATCAGTGGAGAAGAAGACCGTTACAGCCACACTGATCTGTGGGATTTCCAGGCTAACGTCGATGGTGCACAGAAAATCGTCAACTTGCTGCGTCCTTTACTGGTGAAAGATAACGCACCGTTGCTGGCGAAAGTGGATGCCAACTTCAAGAAAGTTGACGCCATCCTGGCGAAATATCGCACCAAAGACGGTTTTGAGACTTACGACAAGTTGACCGACGCTGACCGTAATGCACTGAAAGGGCCGGTCACGGCGCTGGCTGAAGATTTGTCACAACTGCGTGGCGTACTGGGTCTGGATTAAGTTTTATGGATGAAAATAGCAAACACGGCGGCCACCTTCCGGCGCGCCGTCGGTTACTGAAAGGTTTGGGCGCGCTTGGTGGCGCCCTTGCCGTTGCGGGTGGTTGCCCTGTGGCACATGCGGCAAAACCGGAAACTTCTCCCGGCACGCTGCCGCCTGATGCGCGCATGGAAAAACAACCGTTCTACGGAGTGCATCAGGCAGGCGTGCTGACGCCACAGCAAGCGGCGATGATGCTGGTGGCTTTTGATGTGCTGGCAAGTGATAAAGCTGAGCTTGAACGTTTGTTCAAATTGCTGTCTGCGCGTTTCGATTTCCTGACCACTGGCGGCCCGGCACCGGACACCCCGAATCCGCGGATGCCACCCATGGACTCCGGGATCCTCGGTGCCGAAATTTACCCTGACAACCTGACTTTCACGTTGTCGGCGGGGACGTCACTGTTTGATGAACGCTTTGGCCTGAAAGGGCTGAAGCCAACAAAACTGCAAAAAATGGAACGCTTTGCTAACGACTCGCTGGACGCCAGCTTGTGTCATGGTGATTTGCTTATCCAGATTTGCGCGAATACCGCAGATACGGTTATCCACGCATTGCGCGACATCATCAAGCACACGCCAGATTTGCTCAGCGTGCGCTGGAAGCGTGAAGGGTTTATCTCCAGTCACGCCGCGCGTAGCCGCGGTAAAGAAACGCCGATCAACTTGCTGGGATTTAAAGATGGAACCGCCAATCCAGACAGCGGCAATAAACCGCTGATGGATGAAGTTGTTTGGGTGACGGGCAACCAGCAGGAACCAGCATGGGCGGTGGGCGGCAGCTATCAGGCGGTACGCATCATTCAGTTCCATGTTGAGTTCTGGGACAGAACGCCGCTTAAAGAGCAGCAAACTATTTTTGGTCGCGATAAACACAGTGGTGCACCGCTCGGTATGAAAAACGAGCATGACGAGCCTGACTATGCCGCCGACCCTGACGGTAACGTGATTGCGCTGGATGCACATATTCGTCTGGCAAATCCGCGCACCAAAGAAACCCAATCAAACCTGATGATGCGTCGCGGTTACAGTTATTCGTTGGGCGTTTCCAAATCAGGCCAGCTGGATATGGGATTGTTGTTTGTCTGCTTCCAGCACGACCTTGAGAAAGGTTTTCTGGCGGTGCAACAACGTCTGAATGGCGAGGCGCTGGAGGAGTATGTGAAGCCGATTGGCGGCGGTTACTTCTTTGTTTTGCCTGGCGTTAAGGATAGTCAGCATTATTTAGGGCAGGGGTTGTTGGAGGCATAGTTTGGTGATGTTGAAACCACCCTCATCCTAACCTTCTCCCTGAGGGAGAAGGGACTGTCTGGTGCTCTCCCTCTCTTGCTGTCTGTGATACACATCTTTGAAGGGCGGTCCCTGCCGATCCGGAGCAGGTTCCGTTCACCAGGCGAGAGTGTATTTATGTCGCCACGGAACCGGTGAACGTCTTAGGGTGGCCACCGTCGCCACCCTAAGAACCCGGACTCCCGGCAAATAAATCGCCGCAAGCGGTAAACCTCCATTTTGCCTCCGTGTCAGG
>NZ_JAHWLU010000145.1:0-10358 GCF_022134725.1 Buttiauxella sp. S19-1 | reverse complement strand
GTTAAATACCGTGCCTGTAACCAGCGGATAATCCGGGTTGCCATGAACAAAACTAACGATCACCTCGCTGTTAACCCGCGGCAGGAACATCGCGCCAAAACGGCCACCCGCCCAGGGTTGCGACACGCGAACCCAGCATGAACTGCCGTCGTCTTTTTTGTTTTCGTTATCCCAGGGGAACTGGATTTTGATACGCCCGTATTCATCGGTATGAATTTCTTCCGATTTAGGGCCAACCACCGTGGCGGTCAAAATACCGGGAATATAAGGTTGAGGCGTGGTGTGCTCAGGCCGCCATGACACGCTGTCTTTCAGCAAATGAATCTGACAATGGAAATCCGGGATGCTGTCATCAATACTGCTGCTTACCCGCAGATGAATCGATTTAATGCGGTAGTCGCCGTGGCATGACGGATGGTCAGTCAGAGTGAATTTTTCACCACAGTACACCCAGAAAGCTGAAGTCTCTGCCAGATATTGCTGACTGTCGGCTTCCAGTTGCTCCATCTTAAGCCTGGCCTGCGCCTCAAGCAGAGAGCGGTTGTCGTGACCGTTGGCATCAACGTAACTGACCCCCTGAACCGCGTAATCCTGGTCGGCCACCTTCGACTCCCCTTCAATACTGGCTGCCTGCTCCATGTTGAAGCCTTTTAACAGCACAGAAGAAGCAGCGAGTGATGAGTGCGCCGACCAGCTTAAAATACCGTTCCCTTCCCCCAAATCCGTCTGCGGCATAAAAGGCAGTTGCGCCGGTGCCGTGGAATGGTGGCAGGATGGATGGTCAGCCAGCACAAGTTGGTGCTGCCCCGCGGTATGGCTGAAGAAGTAGTAAATCCCCTCTTGTTCCAGCAAGCGGCTGATGAAGTCAAAATCTGACTCGCGGTATTGAATGCAATATTCACGAGGTTTATAGGTTGCACGCAGGCGTAACTCGATCTGGTTGATATTCTGCTGGCGCAACAGCTGGCACACTAAATCAGGCACCGTAATATTCTGGAACACTGCCAGATTACGACCCAGACGCAAGAAAGCCATACGTGGCTCGAGGCGGCCAACAAACGTGCTGATACCATCGGTATTATTCATTTCCACAATATGGGTGATGACGCCATGCACATAACGCTTGCGGCTATTGCGCCCAATCTCACAGGCGACTTCTTTACCGAGGAAACGCCCCATCTGCGCACTGCTTAATTCCGTACGAAACTGGATTTGGTAGCGGAAAGTGGATGAGAGTTGTTCCTCACCTTCAATGCTCATTAATGTCAGTGAATTAGCCGCATCCCCAACAAAGCGGATGAATCTATTGTTCTGCCCTAATACATTTGGCATGTCTTATTTTCCTTCCCGATAGACGGGTAATCGAATGGTGTGCTGGCCCGCTTCAGAGGCGCGCCCAAGACAAATATCCAGGCCAATTTGCCCCGTCCCCAGTTCAGTCATGCCGTTTGAGGTATTTTGGATGAGGATGTCGATATCAAAATCCAGCCCTGCGCCTACATAGTCGCGAATATGAGTCCACAGATTTTTGTAATGTCTGCCTTTTGACAGGAACAGACCGACATCCCGCAACGGCACAGGCCCAAGAGAGACGGTAAAATGCGATTGCCGATCCCAGTAGACACGCCCCAGCATCGGTGCTGAACCCAACGTTTGCGACGGTTGCCCAAGGCAGCAGCACAACGCCGGTTCCATCGATCGCCATTCCCCGGTAAACGGGGTAATTTTTGCCGGCACGGAGAAGCTATGTTTTAGCCACGTTTCTAAATTGAGCATCGAGCGAACCGAATGGGCGAACAAATCGGCATACCGCAGTTGCTGAAAAGAAGATGGGCTTTGCATCACTCCCGCCAGCGCCTGAACCGCGTCGCTTAAAGGCAGCGTCGCCGAGAATTCGGCCATCGCGTAGTAGTGGTACTTTTGCCAGGCGAGGTAACGCAGGGTGTGCAGGCGGTGGTTAAAAATATCGAGAAACGCTTTAGCGGTTTTATCGCCATAGCGGTAATGGCGTTCAATCAACCATTCGGTGTAAACCGTCGGCAATGCGCCGAGCGCCCCGGTTAACCCAAAAGCCGCGACCTCCACCTGCCACTGATTTTCAGCTAATTGTTCAATCTCGCCGATTTCGCCTGACGGTGTATCAAGCGAAAGTGGGGAAATAAAACGCAGGTTATTTTCCAGTGCTTGCTTGCTTTCAAGCCCCTGTTTTTTCGTCAGATGGCGCAGCATGATGCGCACCTGCTGGAAAAAATTATGCGGGCTAAAACAGATATTCAGAGCCATGACAAGCGACCCGCACGAATCGGCCAGACACGCTGAGATTCCTCTTTGGATTCAATGGCCGTGACCACACGCGTAAAGCTGTTAACCGGTGCATACAGCGCCAAAAAACAATCGATAAAGCGGCAAAACAGGAAGTATTCCGCTTCGGTGCTGGCTTCGCTGGCAAACGTAATGCGTATCTCAATACCGCGTGAAAGGGATTGCGGATCCTGCGGGACTAACCTTGCGACGACAGGGGCAGACTCAACGCGCAACAGCAGATTGATCAGACGGGCGATCCCTGGATTATCAACAAAGTTATATAACGCCAGCGTCTCTTTGAGCACGCGTACCCCTTCCGGCCCGCCGATCAGCATATGATTGAGCGAAAGTTGCGAGATTAAACGCCAGCGTGCAGCCTGTTTTAACGGCGGCCTGACCGGAATAGTCGGGCGCGTTAATGCGGTGATTTTCATCCCGGCAATCGGCAATTCCGACTCAAAATCGCCGTCTGGATCGCCGTTACGCATCGTCGAAGGAAGTTCACGATTCGTGCAGGTGAGATTCAGGCTGACGACGTCACTTCCTGGCGTCAAAGGCTGCTCACTGCGGTCGGAAAATGCGATAAACAACGCCGGGACACTTCCCTCGCTGCTGTCAGTTTCGCGGTGCATGCATTGCCAAAAAAGTCCGGGTTCACCATCTTGTGCCGAATGGTCTAAACCAAATAATGGATAAATGGGGCGGGAAAGCGTTTCATTACCTTGTTTACGCATCGCCGAAACGCTATCCACTGACCAGATTTCCATGGCGTTCTGATGGCGAATATCAGGGATCACCAGATACTCCGCGATTTCATGGTCTGGCGTGATGGGTTCAGCGCGATGCTCAAACAAATTAATCGCTGGCGTACAGTTCAACAAAAATAAATTCTCGTTGACCATGGCCGCCATTTTTTCCAGCTGATTGGCAATCGTGCAGCGGTTGAAGGCTATTTTCAGGGTAAATTCACTTTTGCTGCCCGCGACAAAACCGTCAGGTAACGGAATATCAATAAAATGAAATTTCTGAGGAAAGAAGAAATAATCCTGCAACAGGCTATGTGTCGGTGAAATTCTCGAGTCACCCGCGAGCAGATTTTGATTCTCACCAAAACCGATACCACAAATATGCTGGGCAGAAAGCTGATAGCGCTGTTCATCCTGCTGCAAATGAATCGACAGCACTTCACTGCATAACAGCGTGTAGAGAATGTTAACGATATTGTTAGCGCCACTCAGATGAACACGCAGAGAATTCGCGCTTAATGTCGCACCTGGCCAGGTTGTCAGTTTTATATTGAGGTTCCAGCATAGCGTTACCTCATCGAGATTCAGATGAGCTTTTGTCAAACTAACCGGTTGAATCATCACTGGATAAACGGTGCGAAAACGACAACTTTGATTCTCACCATGACGAGAGAATAAATACGTTTTGGCCTCGATTAAGTTGCCAGAAGTCAGCGCACTGACTTTGACGTCAGGAGACATTTGTACGATACACACTGAGGGAAACGGCCTCAGCAATTGCGGTGCCAACACATTAAGCAAAGCGTGGGTCACTTCAGGCATATCTTCATCAAGACGCTGCTGGATTTGCGCAGTCACCAGCGCGAAAGATTCGATTAATCTTTCGATGTGCGGATCTTCCGACATTCCTTCAGAAATACCTAAACGGCGAGCAACTTTAGGGAAATGACGAGCAAAAGCTTTTCCCTGGATTTTAAGGTAGCCAAGTTCTTTTTGATAATATGAAATGAGTTTATTAGCTAACATGATTAATGCTCTTTAATCCCGAAGGAAAAACTGATTCAACACGTCGTCCCACATGAGGTGATAACGGACATTACCTAAAAAACCTTCTGCTTCAATAACAAAGGAGTTGATATGTTTCTGCGTTTCACCTGGATAAACATTAATACTTTTAAGCCTTGGTTCAAATCGTTGTAATGCGAGTGTAATTCGCGCCTGCATAATAGATATTTTCTCAAGGCGTGAGGTATCGCTGGTGAACACATCACTGACCCCATAATTAATGATTGACTCATTAATTAATCGAATGTTCTCAACATGGTAATTCAGAGGGCGTGAAGACAAAAGAAGCAGTATTTCAGAAACTAATACATCGCTTTTGTCTTCACCCTCCGCATCGTCATATTGATCATTCGGATTATCATCCGCCAGGCGCTGTAGTAAAGAGTTCATATTTTCATCTCAGTAAAACAGTGTGCTTTGCACACTGTTTAATTTATTACAGCTTGGTATTTTCAGTGATATTCCAACCCACTGGACCATATTTCTTGGTTTTACCACCAGGATCGACCATCTGAGTTTCAAATTTAAAGCTGCTAAATACGAAACTCAGAGTTTCTTGTGGAATATCCCCTGCACTCTGCGCACCGATACTATGACTGGTCAGAATGCAGTTTTCATAGGTCCAGCGAACCATTTCATTATCTTTGTCGTCAGTTTTAACGTTCATCGCAACAATGATTTTTTTAATATTGGTGCCCTGGGCAACCATATTAACCAAATCAGTTGAAGTTGCATCTAGCTCTTTAGAGAAAGAAACAGAATCAAAATTAACGCCATCGCTATTCAACTGACCTGAACCATTGCTAATTTTAGCTGTACTATAAACACCATTATTAACATGACCGATTGAAATCCAACCGTCATATTTTTTATCACTCACACAACCTTTAACACCGTCAATTTGCATGAATAGATTATCAGCACTTGCCATTGATATATTTCCTTTTAACTAATGATTATGCACCTGTAGATGCAGGGAGTTCTGCTACCAGACGCAGTGACATACTGAGTCCTTCCAGCTGAAAATGGGGTTTGAGATAAACCACCGCGCGGTAACTTCCTGGGCTACCAGGAACATCAACGACTTCTACTGTTGCCTCACGCAATGGATGGCTAGCTTTAATATGAGCACCAACATTATCGGAACCGACAACATATTGGTTAATCCATGTTTGCAGGAAATCCTGGCATTCGGATTTGGACATAAAGCTACCCACTTTATCGCGCACAATAGATTTCATATAATGTGCAAAACGCGATGTCGTCATAATATATTGCAGCTGACTTGAAAGTTTGGCATTGGCATTAGCCAATTCAGAATCATATTTACGGGGTTTATTGACTGATTGCACCGCAAAGAATGCGGCGTAATCGGTACCCTTACAATGAACTAATGGAATAAAGCCAAGATCGGCGAGTTCTTTCTCACGGCGATCGGAAATAGCCACTTCTGTTGGGCACTGCATCACTTTTTCACCGGTTTGTGAAACAAAGCTATGTGTTGCCAGGGATTTCACCAGCCCACCGCCTTCTACACCACGAATTGCTGCGCACCAGCCATGTTCTTCAAAGGCTTCCACCATACGACCGGCTAACTCATAAGCGGCATTGATCCACAAATAGCTGGAGCCATCATTATTTTCGATAACTTTTTCTTCGAAATTAAACATCTCTACCGGAACTGTTTTCGCCCCATAAGGCAAACGACCGATAACACGCGGAAGTGTCAATCCAACATAGCGGGAATCATCGCTCTGGCGGAAAGACTTCCAGCGAGCATAATCTGAGGTATCAAACAATTTGCCGAGATCGCGTGGACGAGGCATCTCGGAGAAACTGCCCATTGAGAACATTCCCGGATTAGCGGCCGTCAGGAAAGGTGCATGTGCAGCGGCTGCGACATGAGAAATCTGCTCCAGTAACAGAATATCTTCTGGCATTGCCTCAAATTCAAAATCACCGACAAATGCAGAATACGGTTCACCACCGAAGGTGCCATATTCGCTTTCGTAGATACTTTTAAATAATGACGACTGATCAAAATCTGAAGCTGATTTGAAATCGCGTAACAGCTCTTTTTTAGTACAGTTGAAAACACGCACTTTGGTGTTTTCAGTCACGCTACTTTGTACCAGTTTGTGTAGACCACGCCAGGAAGACTCCATTTTCTGGAATTCTGGAGCCTGAATAATATTACTGACCTGCGCGGAAAGCAGTGCATCTATTGCGGCAATACGCATTTCAATGCTGCCGACTAAATCGCTGGAAATAACAACAGCACCAGAGGCAACTTCAGACAATAAGTTGTCCATCTGAACCTTAACTTTATTACGATCTGACTCACGGCGAATCGCCTGAGTATTATCAATAATTTGATCGAGGAAATCGCTTGTTTGTGCAACTTCTGCGGCATTGATGACTTGAATATCACTCATTCTGCCTCTCCTTCGTCAGAAGTTACTGCACCAGAAGCCGTATTTTGCTGCTGTATTAATTCAAGCAATTGCTCTTTCAGGCGATCATTACTGGCAGTACGGTTGCGCAAGTCACTCAATTGCTCACGCATTTCCAAAAGCTTACGTAACGGCTCTACCTGCATTGCGATATTTTCAGGAGAAAAATCATCAATAGAATTAAATTTAAGCGAAACCGCCAGTTGACCTTCTTTTTGAGGTAAAGCACTTTCAATTAACATGTCAACGGAGGGGTTCATCCCTTCCATAACATCATTAAAATTATCTTTATCGATATGAGTGAAGCGGCGTTCACGTAACGGTGCTTCGTCACTGGCAAAACTACCGACAACACCGATGACTAAAGGCAATTCTTTTTGGATTTGTGCACCACCTACTTCCACATCATAGGTTATTTGCACGCGTGGGGGGCGAGACTTACTTAATTTATGTTGAGTGTTACTCATGTGGTTAATTTACCGTTTGATATTAGTGCAGCAACTAGTAATCCACATACTAAGCGAGATAAACACAACACATCTACTTAATGAGTTATTAACTGTTTATAAAAATCACCTTCATTTCATACATCACCAAATGCCCCCTTACCATCAACACTCCTGCACTTATATTTACTAAGCAGGCAATCCTTGAACAGAAATTAAAAACAGCTTAACTATTTATTAAGCCAGCATTCATTCATGACAAATAATTAATGTCATTGATTAATATCTCCTGATTCAAGTTGTTGGTGCGCCTTAGTACTGGCGCACCAACAGAATACGGGTTTATAGATTTCTCAACATAGATGTGGGTATCGCTGACGCTAATCCACCCGACAACGGCTGATTATTTATCCTGACCAGTAACGACAAGCTTTATGACTGGCTCAAGCAGTTTAGCGACCGCCGCAAAAGCAGGCACCACCACCGAATTACCAAACTGCCGATAGGCCTGAGTATCAGATACTGGAATACGGAACTTACTCCCCTGCACTGCCTCAAAACCCATTAAGCGCGCGCATTCACGCGGTGTTAAACGGCGTGGGCGACATTGCTGATTTTCCGCATTATCAAAATCTGCCTCTCCCAGCGATTTATCCCAACCACGATCCACGAGGATTTCTGCCCCGTCTTTGTAATAACGCGCGGATAACGTACGTGCCACGCTCACTGGGTTATTAGGGTCAACCAGACCGTAGCCAAAACCATTACCCTTCGCCTGGTGTTTTTTCGCGTAATTATAGAGGTACTTCCAGAGTGTTGGCGTGAGAATATATTTCGCATCCACCGTCGGTTCCAGCAATTCACCAAACGTCGGGCGGCGTTGCGGATAACATTCGCTGAGTTTGCGCAGTGTAAAATCTTTATGCACATTGAGATCACGACGGAAACCGACCAGCACAATACGTTCGCGATGTTGGGGAAGAAAGTTTTTACCATCGATAATTTTAGGGTCACCCGCCCCCATGATTGCGGCATCAGAGACTTCATAACCCAGGCTATCCAGTGTTTCCATGATGACGCGGAAGGTGTTGCCTTTATCGTGGCTTTTTAGATTTTTCACGTTTTCCAGCACAAAGATAGCTGGGCGTTTCGCGTCAATAATGCGTGCGACATCAAAAAACAGTGTGCCCTGAGTTTCACAGGCAAAGCCATGAGCACGGCCTAAAGCATTTTTCTTCGACACGCCTGCCAGGGAAAAGGGCTGGCATGGGAAACCGGCCAACAGTACGTCGTGATCCGGCATGATAGCCTGAATATGTGCAGTGGCCTGTTCATCGCTGACATCAACACGGTGGCTGAGAGTAACATCGCGGATATCCTGATTGAACTGATGATTTTCAGGGCAACAGTACCAATTGGCTTTATAAGTGCGCACCGCGTATTTATTCCACTCGCTGGTAAAAACGCATTGCCCGCCAATGGCTTCAAACCCGCTACGAATGCCGCCAATACCGGCAAATAAATCGACGAATTTAAAGGCGTATTTCCCGTGGTGTGCAGGTAACTGCGGCAACATATTTTGCAGCATGGCGCTTTCTGCGGGTGTCAGCGTGCGAGGCGAAGATTTACGGTTATACCAGCGGTTTAGCGATTCACGTGTCCAGTCGCCGCTGACCTGGCGCAAATGATGGGCCACTGTTTTCTGGTCATAGATTTCCAGAATTCGGCTCACTAGCGCAAAGTCTTCTTCTAGTTGCTGTTGTTGCAGGCGTTGGGATTGTTGTGAGAGTTGCTCGGCAATGGCGTCGAAGTCGTTCATCATGAACCAGTTTAGGGAAAATAGAGTGCAACTCTATCACTGATTTGACCCAGAGAAAAACAGAACAGCCCGCAACCAATGCGGGCATCATTTTAGTTTTAGAACGAAATTTATGAGGACTGTTTGGGGGAGGCGAATTGCTCGACAACACCACGATCGATACCGCAATAATCGCCCTTCAGTTCTGCACACAGCTTGGCCATGTAGTTAACCAAAAAATCAGCATTGAGCCAGGCCAGTTTACGCCCTGCCTCAGTTTGCATGGATTCAGGGAGCTTCAGCAGTTTTTTCTGGAAATGGTCAAGTGCATATGTGGAGTCATCCAACTCACGCCCACACGCTAACGGATCTTCGCTATCAAACAGTGGTCGACCCAGCGAGCCTGAAATATAAAACACTCTCGCCAGGCCAATTGCACCCAGTGATTCCAGGCGATCAGCATCCTGCACAATTTTCGCTTCAAGAGTTTGCTGCGCAATTTGAGCACTGAAGCTGTGAGCACGCACCGCATGAGCAACCGCATCGTATAACGTGCGAGGGAAATCGGGAAAATGAGCGTCAAGAATACGTAATGTTTCTTGTGCCGCCTGTGTAGAAGCGAGATGCCGTTCGGGATGGTTCTTTGGCAAATTGACGATGTCATGGAAATAACAGGCGGTGAGTACCACCAGCCAGTCGGCTTCGGTTGTTTCCATGATCTGTTGCGCGGTTTTCCATACGCGTCTGAAGTGGGCCACATCGTGGGCTTTATCGTCCTGCAACCAGTTATGGTGCAAGTACTCTTCGAAACGCTCTTGCCAGTGGGCTATTGGCATACGTGCTCCTTACTTCACAGCGGGATCCGGTACTTAATATGAGTACAAGATCACAAAATTAGCAAGTATCACCGTGACAACAACCCACTTTGGCACGATTTATTCACCTGGCCCGCGTGTACCAGGCGAGCCCACCTAATAATGCGGCTACCGCTCCCAGAACCAGCAACCCCATTAATGCCCCGAGCAGTTTTCCAGCCATCGAACCCATGTCCCCGCTGGTGACATTGCTCACCACCCAGAAGTAACGCAGAACTGCCCAAACCATGTACAGGCAAAATCCATAAAACAACCATAATGCCAATTTCCCACCTGGTGTGCGGGCGGGTTTCGCGTCCATAACGTCTGACATAACTCTCTCAACTGTTTAGTTTGTGTAATGCGATGGATACCCATCCGCTGCATGTGATTTTTATCACATTTATGCCGTTTTATGACAGCCTAAAACCTCTCTATTTAATCCGGAAGATTCTCAAATTGGCAATATATCAGGCCACCCCTCATAATTTTAACAATAAAATTACATTTGTGTATTTATCAACCATTCCCACGTTATTTATTTTATACACCCTTAATATAAAATTTAGTGATAATTAAATACAAAAATAAAAAAACTTATTTTCTAAATGCCAATTCTATCACTCACAAAGACTCATCGATAAAAATGCATTGTGTTTTGATATAAAAAATAGCAAACACATACTCACAAT
>NZ_JAHWLU010000144.1:0-10549 GCF_022134725.1 Buttiauxella sp. S19-1 | reverse complement strand
CTTTTAGATTGCTGACAAAGGTCATTAAACAGGTGTTGTAGGGGGGATAAGCGATAGCGCCATCCACCATTTTCGCCTGTTGTTGCAGATAAAAGTGTCGGATGACGCTGCGCTTATCCGACCTACGTAGAGGTTTGTCATCGGTCTTAAAGACCAGCAGAGCGCTGGCCTTTAATGTCTGGAGCTCTGACGGATTTTACTTCAGGCCGGCAGCATCACGCAGCAATTCTGCTTTGTCGGTTTTTTCCCAAGGGAAATGCTCACGACCAAAGTGACCGTATGCGGCAGTTTCTTTGTAGATTGGGTGCAGCAGATCCAGCATCTGAATCAGGCCGTACGGACGCAGGTCGAAGAACTCGCGCACCAGCAGAGTCAGTTGTTCGGTAGAGATTTTCTCGGTACCGAAGGTTTCAACCATGATAGAAGTCGGTTCTGCCACGCCGATGGCGTAAGACACCTGGATTTCACAGCGGTCAGCCAGACCCGCAGCAACGATGTTTTTCGCCACATAACGTGCCGCGTACGCCGCAGAACGGTCAACTTTAGACGGATCTTTACCGGAGAACGCGCCGCCACCGTGACGAGCCATACCGCCGTAGGTATCAACGATAATTTTACGACCGGTCAGACCGCAGTCACCCATTGGGCCACCGATAACAAAACGGCCTGTTGGGTTGATGTGGTATTTGGTGGAAGCGTTCAGCCATTCTGCTGGCAGAACCGGCTTGATGATCTCTTCCATTACCGCTTCTTGCAGCGTTTTAATCTGAACATCTTCGGAGTGCTGAGTAGACAGAACAACGGCATCAATACCGACGATTTTACCGTCGTCGTACTGGAAAGTGATCTGGCTTTTCGCATCCGGGCGCAGCCACGGCAGGGAGCCATTTTTACGAACTTCAGCCTGGCGTTGAACCAGAAGGTGCGCGTAAGTGATTGGCGCTGGCATCAGCACTTCGGTTTCGTTGGTTGCATAACCAAACATCAGTCCCTGGTCGCCCGCACCTTGTTCCAGTGGATCGGTACGGTCAACGCCCTGGTTGATGTCCGGAGACTGCTTACCAATCGCGCTTAACACGGCACAAGAATTGGCATCAAAGCCCATATCAGAATGCACGTAGCCGATGTCACGAATCGTTTGGCGAGTGATTTCTTCGATATCAACCCAGGCGCTGGTGGTGATTTCACCGCCAACCAGAACCATGCCGGTTTTAACGTAAGTCTCACAAGCTACGCGTGCTTTTGGATCCTGCTCGAGGATCGCATCGAGGACCGCATCAGAGATTTGGTCAGCGATTTTATCGGGATGCCCTTCTGATACAGACTCGGACGTAAAGAGGTGCTTGGCCATATTTTATTCACCCTAAGAGAATTAGGTTAGTGCAGACTGCCGCTAATTGGCGCTCGTATCAGTGCGATGTACTGATATTCGGAGTTTTAGCCACAGGATTAATTTCAGGCAGTCTAACAGTTAATCGGTATAGATGGATTAACATCTGGACGGCTATTCTAGGTTATCCCTTAATCAGATTACCAGTGATTTTTCTACCCGCAAGTTTCTAAGCATAATCTTGGATGGCAATTTTTACTGACAGTGCCGCAAAGCAGGGATTTTTGTTTTGCAATTTTTGGCTGTTATCGGTATAAAGCGGCGCGCGCGGCTCATTCAACAAGCACACATTTCTACGTGTTGCCCACTTCCAGCCGGGTTGAGCAAATTTCTTAGCTTTGGCTTGTCGCATGCCCTAAATGGTATGTGTGGAGGTGTCAGGATTGAAAAACCGCTGTAATTCACAGAATCTGGCTCACCAGTCTGGTGCGCATTTGCCTCTCTCAATAAGCATCTCTTTGCTGCATTCCTGCCGATGTTATACCCATCTCGGCGCTTCTCAGGACTCTCGGGCCGGTTTTTAAACCCGTGAAATTCTGAACAAGGGCTCTCTTGTCATCGATAAGAGTATTCTCGTGGTTTCGCCGATTCGTTCTACGAAGCTCGGTTACGTGTTTTTACAATGATATGAAAAAGAAACCGGTCGCACAGTTTGTCTGTCAGCGTCTTATGCTGCCGATACGCGCTGTTAATGGGTTGTTATTGCGGGATACCCCTGCGATAGTAGTCAACTGTTTTGCACATTCGTTTAAATTTGAGGTTCGCCATGTCTGACAAAATCTCTTCTGTTTCGGGTTCGTCAGTGGGCGAGCAGGATGTACACCGCTCCATGCAGGAGGTTGCCATGAGCTCCCAGGAAGCCAGCAAAATGCTGCGTACTTACAATATTGCCTGGTGGGGCAATAACTATTACGACGTCAACGAACTCGGTCACATTACCGTTTGCCCGGACCCTGATGTCCCAGAGGCTCGTGTTGATCTCGCTGAACTCGTAAAAGCCCGTGAAGCACAGGGGCAGCGTTTGCCTGCACTGTTCTGTTTCCCGCAGATTTTGCAGCACCGCCTGCGTTCAATTAATGCCGCGTTTAAACGTGCGCGCGAGTCTTATGGCTACAACGGAAACTACTTCCTCGTTTACCCAATCAAAGTAAACCAACACCGCCGCGTGATTGAATCGCTGATTCATTCCGGTGAGCCGCTGGGCCTGGAAGCGGGTTCTAAAGCCGAATTGATGGCGGTACTGGCGCATGCGGGCATGACCCGTTCGGTGATTGTCTGTAACGGCTATAAAGACCGTGAATACATCCGCCTGGCGTTGATTGGCGAGAAGATGGGTCACAAGGTTTATCTGGTCATCGAGAAGATGTCAGAAATTCGCATTGTGCTGGAAGAAGCTGAGCGTCTGAATGTGGTGCCGCGTCTTGGCGTGCGTGCACGTCTGGCATCGCAAGGTTCCGGTAAATGGCAGTCTTCAGGCGGCGAGAAATCAAAATTTGGTCTGGCGGCGACGCAGGTTTTGCAACTGGTTGAAATGTTGCGTGAAGCCGGTCGTATCGACAGCCTGCAATTACTGCACTTCCACCTCGGTTCGCAAATGGCGAATATTCGCGATATCGCCACCGGCGTGCGTGAATCAGCGCGTTTCTACGTTGAGCTGCACAAGATGGGCGTTAACATCGAATGCTTCGATGTCGGCGGCGGTCTGGGCGTGGACTATGAAGGCACGCGTTCGCAGTCAGATTGTTCGGTCAACTATGGCCTGAACGAATATGCGAACAACATCATTTGGGCGATTGGCGACGCATGTGAAGAAAACGGCCTGCCGCACCCGACGGTTATCACCGAGTCTGGCCGTGCGGTGACCGCGCACCACACCGTGCTGGTGTCTAACATCATTGGTGTTGAGCGCAACGAATACACCACGCCAACAGCTCCGGCTGCAGACGCGTCCCGTGCACTGCAAAGCATGTGGGAAACCTGGGGCGAAATGCACGAGCCGAACAACCGTCGCTCGCTGCGTGAATGGCTGCACGATAGCCAGAACGATCTGCATGATATCCATACCGGCTACTCGGCGGGGAGTTTCTCTTTGCAGGAGCGTGCCTGGGCGGAGCAGCTTTATCTGAGCATGTGCCATGAAATTCAGCGCCTGCTTGACCCTAGCAACCGCGCACACCGCCCGATCATCGACGAACTGCAAGAACGTATGGCGGATAAGATTTACGTCAACTTCTCGTTGTTCCAGTCCATGCCGGATGCGTGGGGTATCGATCAACTGTTCCCGGTACTGCCGCTGGAAGGTCTGAATCAGATCCCAGAGCGTCGTGCGGTACTGCTGGATATCACCTGTGATTCCGACGGTGCTATCGATCACTACATCGATGGTGACGGTATTGCGACAACTATGCCGATGCCAGAATACGATGCGGAAAACCCGCCGTTGCTGGGCTTCTTTATGGTTGGGGCATACCAGGAAATCCTTGGCAACATGCACAACCTGTTTGGCGATACCGAAGCGGTTGACGTGTTCGTCTTCCCTGACGGCAGCGTAGAGGTGGAGCTTTCTGATGAAGGCGATACCGTTGCGGACATGCTGGAATACGTTCAGCTTGATCCAAAAACTCTGCTCAAGCATTTCCGTGATCAGGTCAAACAGACCGATCTGGATGCCGGTTTGCAGCAGCAGTTCCTCGAAGAGTTTGAGGCTGGGTTGTATGGCTATACTTATTTAGAAGACGAGTAAATTACTCGGCGTACTTCGAGTCGCAGGGGTGTTGGCCGCACTCACTTACCCCAGTCACTTACTTAAGTAAGCTCCCGGGGATAAGCTCCTTTGCCGCCTACCTGTAACGCGAATTACTAGAGTAATTAGTATACAAATAAGGTTACATTCGGCGATAATCCGCCAACAAGCAGTCTGAATGAATCCAGTCCCTTCCTCGTCGGGTTAACGACGCGGAAGGGACTTTTTTTTGCAAATAATTACCATCATCGTGAGGTCAAACCATGAGCACCTTAGGCCATCAGTACGACAATTCCCTGGTATCCAATGCCTTCGGTTTTTTACGTTTTCCACTGAACTTCATGCCGTATGACAGCGATGCCGATTGGGTGATCACTGGCGTTCCTTTTGATGCGGCAACCTCTGGCCGTGCAGGCGGGCGTCATGGCCCTGCGGCTATTCGTCAGGTTTCTACCAACCTGGCGTGGGAAGGTAACCGCTTCCCGTGGAATTTCGACATGCGTGAGCGTCTGAACGTTGTTGACTGTGGCGACCTGGTTTATGCCTTCGGTGATGCGCGTGATATGAGCGAACGCCTGCAAGCTCACGCAGAAAAACTGCTGGCTGCCGGTAAACGTATGCTCTCTTTCGGTGGCGACCACTTCGTGACTCTGCCGCTGTTGCGCGCTCACGCTAAGCACTTTGGTAAAATGGCGCTGGTGCATTTCGATGCGCACACTGACACCTATGCGAACGGTTGCGAGTTCGACCACGGCACCATGTTCTACACCGCGCCAAAAGAAGGTCTGATCGACCCGAATCATTCTGTGCAGATTGGTATTCGTACCGAGTTCGACAAAGATAATGGCTTTACCGTGCTGGATGCAGGCCAGGTGAACGACCGTACTGTTGACGATGTGCTGGCGCAGGTGAAGCAAATTGTTGGCGATATGCCAGTTTATCTGACCTTTGATATCGACTGCATCGATCCTGCTTTCGCACCAGGCACCGGTACGCCGGTTATCGGTGGTCTGACTACCGATCGCGCGCTGAAACTGGTTCGTGGTTTGAAAGATTTGAACATCGTTGGTATGGACGTTGTAGAAGTGGCTCCGGCTTACGACCAGTCCGAAATTACTGCTTTGGCGGGCGCGACGTTGGCGCTGGAGATGTTGTATATCCAGGCGGCTAAGAAAGGCGAGTAATCAGGCTATTTTACTTGCCATTTTGAACCCGGGCAGTACTCGCCATCCTCACGTACTTTGTGTACGCTCCGGTGGCTGCGCGCTGCCCGAGTCCAAACTGCCTGCGACAATTACGCCTGAGGCAGTCATTTGAAAATTACTTCAGCCCATCTGCCGCCATACGGTCGCGAATATGTTGCGCACGTTCGGCTGAAGCCGGGTGGTCGTCAAGCATCGAGCTTTGGCGGCCTTCTTCTTGCTTCGCTAGCTTCTCAAAACTGGTTGCCAGGCCAATTGGGTTGATGCCACGTTTTCTCAACAAATCATACGAATAGTCATCTGCTTCGGATTCCTGACGCTGGGAGAACTGTGCATTTACCAGTTTCTCACCCAAATCGCCAAGCTGTGACTGTGACAAACTGCCAATCATTCCGCCCGCAGAGGCCGCTGCAACACGAGCTGCGTTAGTCCCCAGCGCCACCTGCATCCCTTTCTTCACATGGCCGAGCGCCACGTGGCCCATTTCGTGGCCGATAACCGCTTCGACTTCGTTATCGTTCATCATGTCCATCAGGCCGCTGTACACGCGGATACAGCCGTTGGCCATCGCAAAGGCGTTCACGTCTTTGGTGACGTAAACCTTGTAGTTCACCGGCATGCCGTTGATGTTATCGCCCAATGCCGCAGCGATTTTGTTCAGGCGTTGCGCATACTCGCTACTGGCCGGTGCGATAGACGCTTTGCTGTCCAGTTCGGCACAGGATTTGTCGCTCAGTTCTTTGACCTGAGCATCACTTAATGTGTACGCCTGAAAGACTTCAGCACCGGAAGCCAGCAGGCCGTTGGAATCCATATTCTGGCAACCACTCACCAGGACTGCAACGCTCAGGCTCAGTAAAATTGGGCGCATCTTCATGCCAATATCCTTAATAAATGACAACTACTCTGGGGGATCGAGCCACATATCGCTGGCTGGTGGCTTGAGTATAAAGAAGTTAACGCATGCTGCGCATCAACATGCGCAACATGCGAGCAGCTTCCAGAGATTTCTTAACCGGACAAAAGGATGCTCCATGTACATGGCACACGGCTTGCGGTACATTGATGGCAATTTTTTGGGCGTAGCCCATAACGCATAGTAGTCAAGGCCTGACCTTCAACCATCCGATCTGGAGTCAAAATGTCCTCTCGTAAAGAGCTTGCCAATGCTATTCGTGCACTCAGCATGGACGCAGTACAAAAAGCCAAATCCGGTCACCCGGGTGCCCCTATGGGTATGGCCGACATTGCCGAAGTCCTGTGGCGCGATTTCCTGAACCATAACCCGCAGAACCCTGCATGGGCTGACCGTGACCGCTTCGTGCTGTCTAACGGCCATGGTTCAATGCTGATTTACAGCTTGCTGCACCTCACAGGCTATGACCTGCCGATTGAAGAACTGAAAAACTTCCGTCAGCTGCATTCCAAAACTCCGGGTCACCCGGAAGTGGGTTACACCGCAGGCGTAGAAACCACCACGGGTCCACTGGGTCAGGGTGTGGCAAACGCAGTCGGTATGGCCATTGCTGAACGCACCATGGCAGCACAGTTCAACCGCCCTGGTCACGATATCGTTGACCACTTCACCTACACCTTTATGGGTGATGGCTGCATGATGGAAGGCATTTCCCACGAAGTTTGCTCGCTGGCGGGTACGCTGGGTCTGGGTAAACTGGTTGCCTTCTATGATGACAACGGTATCTCTATCGACGGCCACGTTGAAGGCTGGTTCACTGACGATACAGCGAAACGCTTTGAAGCCTACGGCTGGCACGTTGTGCGCGGCGTTGACGGCCACGATGCAGACGCTATCAAACGCGCTGTTGAAGAAGCCAAAGCGGTTACCGACAAACCTTCACTGCTGATGTGCAAAACCATCATCGGTTTCGGTTCACCAAACAAAGCCGGTACCCACGATTCCCACGGCGCACCTTTGGGTGACGCAGAAATCGCACTGACCCGTGAAGCACTGGGCTGGAAACACGCGCCATTCGAAATCCCGCAAGATATTTATGCTCAGTGGGATGCTCGCGAAGCAGGCCAGGCGAAAGAAGCGGCATGGAACGAGAAGTTCGCTGCCTACGCTCGCGCCTTCCCGCAAGAAGCCGCAGAATTTATCCGTCGTATGAAAGGCGACATGCCTGCTGATTTCGCAGCTAAAGCGCAAGAGTTCATCAAGAACCTGCAAGCTAACCCTGCGAAAATCGCCAGCCGTAAAGCGTCCCAGAACACCATCGAAGCATTCGGTCACTTGTTGCCTGAATTCCTTGGCGGCTCTGCTGACCTTGCACCGTCTAACCTGACTATCTGGTCTGGTTCCAAAGCCATCAACGAAGACCTGGCCGGTAACTACATCCATTACGGTGTACGTGAATTCGGTATGACGGCGATTGCCAACGGTATCGCGCTGCACGGTGGTTTCCTGCCGTACACCTCTACCTTCCTGATGTTTGTTGAATATGCCCGTAACGCGGTGCGTATGGCAGCACTGATGAAGCAACGCCAGGTGATGGTCTACACCCATGACTCAATCGGTCTGGGTGAAGATGGCCCGACTCACCAGCCAGTGGAGCAGCTTGCTGCCCTGCGTGTGACGCCGAACATGAGCACATGGCGTCCATGTGACCAGGTTGAGTCTGCGGTGGCGTGGAAATACGCTGTAGAACGTCACGACGGCCCGACCGCGCTGATCTTCTCCCGTCAGAACCTGGCACAGCAAGATCGTACTGAACAGCAACTGGCGGATATCGCCCGTGGCGCATACGTTCTGAAAGACTGCGCAGGCACGCCTGAGCTTATCCTGATTGCCACCGGTTCTGAAGTTGAACTGGCGGTTGCAGCCTGGGATCAACTGACTGCTGAAGGCATCAAAGCGCGCGTGGTTTCCATGCCGTCTACCGATGCATTCGACAAACAGGATCCAGCGTACCGCGAAGCCGTGCTGCCAAAAGCAGTGAGCGCGCGTGTTGCTATCGAAGCCAGCATCGCTGACTACTGGTACAAATACGTTGGTCTGAATGGTGCGGTTGTGGGTATGACCACCTTTGGTGAGTCTGCTCCAGCTGAACTGCTGTTCGAAGAGTTTGGTTTCACTGTTGCAAACGTAGTGAAACAGGCTAAAGCAGTTCTGTAATCGCTTCATGCTAGTTAAGCGGGTCGCTCAGGCGACCCGTTTTTTATGGTTATCCTCAATAAAACGGGTTGTCTTGCATTGCAAAAGTATAATCAATCAAGTATCAAATCGTGATCTTCATAGCATAATCGTAAATAACACAAAACATGAATTTGTGATCAGGTTAAAATTATTGCTATTGACATGTTTATATTTGTTTTTTTGTATTTTTAATTCTTTGAATTTATTGATTAAAATTTTTCTCACTCAATAAATAACATTTCCCCGCCCTCATTTGATTTATTTTCCACGCCGTCATACTTTAATTGAAAATAAAAACACCCTACAAAATGAGGAAGACAGTATGCGGTTAATAGATTATTTCCCTGATGCTGCCATATCTATAAAAAACTCTGCCGATGACTGGCAACAGGCAATAGATTATTCAATGGAAGTGCTATTGCAAAAAGGCTATGTCACCGCTTCATACATTGATGCAATTAAAAAGACCACCCAGGAAACTGGCCCATATTATATTCTGGCTCCTTTTGTTGCGATGCCTCATGCCAGGCCAGAATGCGGCGCAATTAAAACAGGTTTATCTCTTACGCTATTAAAAAACACCGTGGGTTTTGGCGATAACCACGAACCGGTGAAATTATTAATCGGGTTGTCAGCGGCTGATTCAGATGAGCATATCGGTGCTATTCAGGCATTAAGCGAAATGTTCTGTGAAGAATCAACAATTGAAGCTTTGCTGAATGCGAATACCGATCAGCAACTCAAGGATATTATCACTCAAGAGTAATCATTCTCTCGTCAGGATAAATATGAAAAATAAATCAGCTCGTGCCAAAGTCCAGGCTTTCGGCGGATTTCTTACAGCTATGGTTATCCCCAATATCGGCGCATTTATCGCGTGGGGTTTTATTACCGCGTTATTTATTCCAACCGGCTGGATGCCTAATGAACATTTCGCCAAAATAGTCGGCCCAATGATCACCTATTTGCTACCGGTGATGATTGGCTCAACCGGTGGCCATTTAATTGGTGGAAAACGCGGTGCGGTGATGGGCGGAATTGGTACCATCGGCGTGATAGTCGGTGCCGATATTCCGATGTTCATCGGTGCGATGATCATGGGGCCACTCGGCGGTTGGGTGATTAAAGTTATCGACCGCACGCTGGAGAAGCGTATTCCGCCAGGCTTTGAGATGGTGATTAATAACTTCTCATTGGGTATTGCCGGGATGTTGCTTTGCCTGTTTGCCTTTGAAATTATTGGCCCTGCGGTGTTAGTGGCGAACAATTTCGTGAAAGAGTGCATTGAAGCGTTGGTCAGCACCGGTTATTTACCGTTGTTGTCGCTGATTAACGAACCCGCGAAGATCCTGTTCCTGAACAATGCAATCGATCAGGGTGTTTACTACCCATTAGGCATGCAGCAAGCGTCTGACACCGGGAAATCTATCTTCTTTATGGTGGCGTCGAATCCAGGCCCTGGGCTCGGTTTGCTGCTTGGTTTTGCAGTGTTTGGCAAAGGAATGGCAAAAAAATCCGCACCAGGTGCGATGATCATTCACTTCCTGGGCGGTATTCACGAACTCTATTTCCCGTATGTTTTAATGAAGCCGTTGACGCTGATTGCCATGATTGCGGGCGGGATGTCCGGAATTTATACCTTTAATCTATTGGGTGGCGGCCTGGTTGCAGGGCCAAGTCCGGGTTCCATCTTTGCTTATCTCGCCCTCACGCCGCGCGGTGCCTTCTTTGCCACCATTGCCGGTGTCACCGTGGCGACAGCCGTTTCATTTGTGATTACCGCATTCATTCTGAAACTGGATCGCAGCAAAGAAGTCGAGAAAGAGGACAACTTTGATGAGACTGCCAGCGCCATGAAAGCGATGAAACAGGAAGGGGCGTGGAGTACCGGTCCAGTGAAATTGGTCGCGTTTGTTTGCGATGCGGGCATGGGCTCAAGCGCTATGGGAGCCACCACGTTTCGTAAGCGTCTGCAAAAACAGGGCATAGAAACAGAAGTTAAACACTACGCCATAGAAAATGTACCTGAACACGCAGAGATAATCGTCACGCATGCCAGC
>NZ_JAHWLU010000143.1:0-10550 GCF_022134725.1 Buttiauxella sp. S19-1 | reverse complement strand
GCCTGAAGTGCACCTAAATCCAGGGTCATGATATCGGTATCGCGTAGCTTATCCGGTACTTGGCTTGCGACAACGCGTAACGCCAGTCCTTCAATTAGTGCACTTTTACCCACGCCCGCCTCCCCCACTACCACTGGGTTGTTCTTACGGCGACGGCAGAGAATATCGATCATCAGGTCTATTTCGTTATCGCGGCACAATACCGGATCAAGTCGCCCCTGACGGGCATCTTCGGTCATGTTCTTCGCATAGCGGGCAAGTAAGCTGTCACCTGTATCTGCTGCTGTATTGACGGCCAGTCCCTCTGCATTCAATAGCACTGTTTCCGCTGATTCCTGCGTCCACTGTGCAAAATCCTGTTGCAAACGGTCACGGTTAATACCGCTCAACAGACGAGCTGCAGCGGGAGGTAAATAACGCAACGGTGAATGTAACAGGGCTAGCAGCAGCACACCGCCACGCAATTCGCTCTGTTGCATTTGTGCAGACGCCAGTAGCCAGGCCTCTTTCAGCCATTCAACCAGCATCGGTGAAAAAGATGGGTAACTGTCTGTTGAACGGGAGCTGGCATAATTTTCCACTGTCAGTGCCTGGCGTAGTTCATCCAACCGGATCTCGGCATGTTCGGTGATCACCCGCAGGTCGCTACGAGGAATGGCAAGCATCTGTATTAATATGTGGCTAACAGTAATCTCCACTGCTTGCTGGCTCATGCATTCCGATGCAGCCGTCTCTAACGCCTGCCTGGAAAAGAGGTTAAGGCGTTTTACCAACGTTGATAAATCAATCTGGATCATAGGTGTCCTTACCTGGCGAGCAGCCGGTTTAACTGGTGGAGAATGTCCTGTGTCTGGTTATCCAGGCGCAGCAGGTAAAATAGGAAAAACAGAACCAACACAGTAAAACCACCGAGCAGCACATGTTTAATGGTCAGCCGCTTGATTAACTGATAACGCCCGCCCTGTGTTTTATTATCCTGATGCAGCAGCGGGAACGGCGCATCGCCACGCAGCCCATGCAAAGCATGGTGCAGACGGCGGTAAATCAGCTCAAATTCCCCAGAATCCTGTACCGCAACTTTGTAGCGCCCACGAAAACCCAGAGAAAAACACAGATATAAGAACTCCAGTAAGTCCTGGTAGCGTTTTGGTTCGCGCATCAGTCGCTCGAGCAAAATAAAGACTTTCTCACCGCCCCACGCTTCATTATGGAAATGCACCAGTAAAGATTGTTTGATCCACTCATTCTTGTTCGACCAACCATTACCTAGCGCCACCTCGTCTATAAAGGTGCAGAGGATGTAGCGAAATGAAACGATAGCGCCAGGTTCGTAACCCTGCTCCTGGAGCAACTGCTCTATTGCCTGCACATCCGTCACCACCTGAGGAAATAGATGTTCCGGCATGGCATGGCTGTTCATCCCAGTGACGCGCATGACCATCCCCAGCATCGGAGTAGCAGCGTCAATCATTGGGTTCAGGCTGCTACCACGCAGGACGAGACGGTAATGGCGCAGAGATATTTCTTCTCCACCTTCAGGTGAAACCATTCTGCTCTGCCCGGGGGATCCCACGGTGAGCAGAGGGTCATTTTTGTCGGATAGAAGAACGGACTGTTCGCTCATAGACTTAGCCTCTTATCGCCCACAGCTGCATGTCTAGTTCCGGGAAATTACCGGAAATATGCAGTGCCAGCGCACCGGCTTTCACCACGTCCTGCCAGGCCGAAGAACCTTTTTCCAGTTCGAAGTAAACATACCCGTCGTGATACGGAAGCTGGCGCGGGGCAGCGGTCAGTGTACGCAGCGGCACACCCGGTACCTGCACACTGACCACATTGCGAATCTTGTCAGTAGCGGCGATTTTGGACTGCTGAGTAAACTGGAGGATAATCTGGTTGCTCGGCATACGTGCGCGGACCGCCAGTACAAAGGAGCCGGATTGCAGCAGTGCCGGATCGTTTACAGTAGCGAGATAGACACCATCCGAGAAGCTCAATGGCAGGTTCTGCGCACGTGGCATCAGCACAGTGTTAAGCGCACGGCGCAGTTCCGGTATCACCGTTTTAAACGACATAGTGAGGTCGCGATGAATGTAAACCTCCACACTACAGGGTTGACGGCTGTTTTCAGTAAACGTCATCAACTCACCCAGTAGCCGGACCAGATCCAGATAAAAACTTTCGGGGTGCAAAGTATGTAAGTGCGAGCGGTGATTGAAGTGCATCTGACTGCGATTGAGCATCTGCAACATCATAAATTCCGCAACATCAGCAATACCGCTTTGCTCAGGGGAGCCGATACGTTTCGCCAGTTCGCTGGCACGATTGCTGATAAGGCCCTGCACATCACCAGCAAATGCACTCAGCACCGAGCTGACCCTAATGGCCTGACAGGTAGGAATAAAACTGTCATCCAGCACCAGTGCACCATTGGGTTGCAGGCTCCGGATACGGCATAGCGGCAATGTCACCATGGCACTGAGATCGTCCGCGCCGCTGACAATTTTCGGTACTAGCATTCCCAGTTCGATCTGCTGTACGTCGCCACCATCGGAGTGTAAATCACGGACATCGGCACGGGTTAAGCTGTAACGCTCCGTTCCGTTCCCGGTACTCTGATGCCCCTTAATTTCGCAGATAATATCGCTGATCACCGGTATCGCCAGATAAATATCATGGCTTCCTGGAGCGGACATATCGATGGGTTGAAAAGGCACGGGAAGATGATCCTGCTCAGGAATACTGAACACCGTGCCATCAGGCATACAGCCAGTCGCACTGGAAAGCATAATTTTCCCCTGCGCGAGGAGCTCTGTATTGAGTGACAGCTCAGTAAACCCCCAGGCGAAATCATCCCGGGCATTGATACGCTGGTTCAGCAGGTATTCATGGTTACGCTGCTGTTGCTGAAAATGCTGAGGCACGGCGAACAAACCTTCCTGCCAGATCACTTTATTTTTCATGGTCGCCATTATCAGTTTTCCTCTTTTTTCATTTCGATGCTGTTCTGCCGTACATGTACCAGCAGGCGATACTCATGGTGACCCGCGCCTTCCACTGGTTCGATTTGTTTCCATTCAGTGGTCTGATCGTCAGAAAAATAGGCAATGACACCAATAAACTGTGTTTTTTCATCCAGTTTCACTGGTGGCAGGGTTTTCATAGAGTCAGGCAATAAGCTGAAATCCTGGTGATCGATATAATTTTTCCCAATCACGTCCGGTAACGCGGTTCTGGCAATCTGGTCATAATCCGCAGCCTGTAATTTTGAGTCATCGCTCATGTAAACCAGTTGCACATCCACTGGAGCGGCTTCACCATCTACGTTGGTATTGGTGTCCGGTTCAGTTAGCAGGGTAATCGTGATTTCCGACGGCTGCTCTGCCCGCTTTCCAACCTGAACACTCGGGTCGCTGATCACCTGACCAATTTTTTTCGCTGTCTCGCAACCACTCAGGGTTGCGGCAAGCAACGTTATCCAGATGCAGAAAACGCGTCCTTTCACTCTTCAGGCTCCCGCTGTTTCTCACGCAGCACCCGGTCATAGACCTGGGCGTATACTTCGTTGAACAACATGGAAAAACCCTGCTGGCGATCTGAAGCCAGTTCGTCGTAATAATGGCTGTACATCTGCCAGGAACCTGCATCATCAAGTTGTTGACGCAGTTCATGGCTGCAACGGTATTGAATAAAGCGACGCATCAAACTCTGCGGAGAGAAAGCCTCCAGCATCACGTGTAATGCTTCATTGATGGCTGCCTTGTTTGCTTCGTCATGATGGCGAATGTTACGCAAACTCTCAGCAATGGCCGCAGGGGCCGCAAGATGTACCGGGCTTTTGCCTTCGGCAAACATCACATCCACAGCAGTGGAATAATCCAGATTCAGGCGTAGGGGGTTATCTTCCAGGGGACGCAGATGTTTGTCTGACAGGCTACTTTGCCGTTGTTGTAGGTCGAGCAAGCCCTTTATTGCTGCCTGTAATGAACGCCCTGCTTCTTCGAGAAAATCGTCCGCATCCTGAGAGTTACGTACGGCAAGTGAGCTACCCAACCCGCGGAGAAGCGGGGTAACGGCAAGGTGGCGCTGCGCCATCTGAGCAGGCGAATCGGTATTCTCATTAGTGTCACGATTGTCACGTGCATCGGCATACATAGGAGGAAGATCCATAAAAGGAATATCGATCCCACTATTATTGGCAGGATCGGACAACTGGGCGGAAGACCTACCGCGCCCCATACCAGAAAGCAGATCGCCTGCAGTGGTCAGGTTTTCGGCCTGAAGCACCTGCAATGGGTCGGTGGAAAAACCATTTACAACCGTGTCCGCAAGTTGATGGCGGTGAGGCATTCCTGGATATGCAGGCTGGCCGTCAGTGGTCAGCAGGGCATCAGCTAGTCGATCACGGTTTGTCACTATCGTTTCGGGCGCGGCCATCTGTTCGCCATAACTCACCAGCTTCCCTTCGTGAATAAACACTTTCAATACCAGTGCGCCCAAGCCAATCTCATCGCCCTGACACAAACGCACCAGCCCAGTGTCTACCGATACTGAAGCTTGATTAATCATCAATCCGGGTGTCAGATTGCGTAAACAGAATGTGCCATCATGCAGGACGACCTGGCAGGCACGGCCTGCAACCGAACCAGCCCGGTCCTGTATCGGCCAGTGACATGCCTGCGTATGACCAATATCCCCACCTCCGGCGGAAAAAAGGCATTTTGCGGCACGTCCACTTTCCAGTTCGTTGCCGTTCATCACCTGTAACGTCAGTGATAATGCGGAAGACTGTGGTATTTCCTCAGCCATATACTGCTCCATAAAATTATTCCCTGATGTGGAGGGTGACAGAAGGCGGTGTTTTCGGCAGACCAATAAACGCAGTACGGCCAATACAGGAGCGGGCACAGTCACCCAGTCGCATTCCCTGGGCCTGTTCTGGTGCAAGATCTAGCCGTAAATCCCAGGAAAACTGATCTCGCAGAAGAAAGGAAATAAATACCGTTAGCGCCTGATGGTTATCACCGCCTGGTAAAAAAGACAGATAACGAGTCATCGATAAACCGCCAATCTTTAGCAAGAATTTTCCACTGCGATCTGGCACTCGCGAACCGAGGGTAAAATTAACGCCAATCACAGAGCGTCCGGGGATATACCCGGCAGTTTTCTTCTTCGAATTGCGGACACCCAGACGGTTCTGCTGTGATGGTTCAATCGGTACTTTACGCAACTGCCAGCTTTCAATGGTGACATCCGGCAGATCAAAACAATGGGATACCAAATTGCATACCACATCCGGCGAACGGCCTGGTGTCGCCAGCACTCCGGCATAAGCCAACATCTTGCTATGGTTGATAGCGAGCTTGCCACGCACGCTCTGATTACCTAACCCCACCAGGGCATACATACGCTGCGAGAAAATGTCCGTACCACCATTGCGAAAACAGATGTAATAGCGGTACTTGCGCCAGGCGTGGTAAGCAAACTGTGTCCAGCGGTGACTGAACAGATCGAGAAATGCTTTCAGCCCTTCTTCATGCTGCGCATCTTCCCGGGCCATCTTATCCAGGTAATAACCCGGTAAAGGGGACTGGCTACCTGAGAAACCAAGAAACGTTGTGGTCAGAGAGAACTGGCCAGTATCGTTGCGCCCAAGCGTAGTCAAGTCACTTACCGGAAAGGCGATGCCGGCGTCTGATTTGAACAGTGCCACTTCCCGGCTGGGTTCCGTGCGCAAAGAAGGCTCCTCGCCTGAATCTCCATACAGACGGTACAGCGCATCCATCAGGACATAAAAATTCATCCCGCGCACATCGGTCGGGAATGAGCCCCGTTTCCCTACATCAGGGCGTGCTGACCGGTATGTTGCCATTCCCAGGCCTCCTGACTTTCCGTATTGATGATTTTCAGACAGTGAAATGAATTGATGCTGGCATACAGGGCGAAGAAGTGCGACAGCACGGTTCCCAGCAGATAGATCTCACCCTCGCAGACAAAGGGAGTGGGGTCGATCCACAGCGTGGTGGATAATCCACGTACTGGTACCCCTTTAAACAAGCGGTCAACTGGGTGGGTATCAAGTTTTTCAATGGCATCCAGTTTTTGGCGTGAGAGCATTGCTTGCTGCGGGTGGTGGATCCCCGGCAGGTCGAATGTACGCATTACCTGGATCAGCGCGTCTCTGTCGAGTAGAGATAGGTAGTTCAGGTTCATACAGGAAATCAGCGACCAGTGCATGTCGCCATCTGTGACGGGGTACAATGGACGGGTCGGACGGGTAACATTGCTGAAGGATGCTACCGACGAATTTTTGTCAACCGCAACACTGATATCACCAGTATGTAGCGACGCAGGTAGCATCCGGTTGGTACAGACCAGTGAGGCGGTGATGACTTCATCGTTCAGTCCGGAGTGGTCTGGCTGGCTGCCATCTGCATGTACAAAGGCTATGGAATGTTCCAGACCACGATGGAACAACGAGGTTTTTGTCCGGTGGTGCCAGTAAACGACTTCGCGCTGACGGCTGTATTCTATTTGATGCTGAAAGCCTTCAAATTCAGGCCAGAGGCGGAAGGGTTTACCGTCAGATGAACTGCTCACCTTGCTGGATACAGATTTCACTCGAAAGATATCATAGGCTTCCGGATGCTGATGGCTCGCGCGCAGAGGGTACTGCGGTGTGCTGCTGTCTGGACTGACAGGTTCGGCATGGTAAGCAAACAGGTTTACCGCTGGCGTACAGTACGGACGCAAAGAATCCTTTCGCAGTTTTATGTCCACAGGCAACGGCTGGTTAAAATGCAGGCGCAGCGTGAAGGTTTGAACCGGAAAATCTTCCGGTAACGGTGCTGCGTCACGCATGCGAAAGAAGAAAAAACTCTCCGGATAGCAGAAGTATTCCTGGAGTACACGGTAACCGGTATGAACATTTTTTGGCCAGGGTAGTAACGCATCGTCCCGTTCAAATCCGGCAGCATCCAGCCACAGTTCCGGTAATGCGAAACGATGTGACCCGGAAACCAGTTCAGCATCCATCAACCGCTCACTGAACCACAGATAAAGTTGGTGACGAGTGTAATCATCCTCGTTACCCAGCCAGAAGGTCAGTTTATTCATATCCAGAGAGCGAGATGGAACATTCCCTTCAGTGAAGAAATCAACCTCAATGACCCCCTCTTTCAAGCTACTGACATTGCGTACATCCCGGATATACAGGGGTTGCAACCAAGTATTGCGTGCAAGAGTAAAATAGCAGGCTGGAGGCGCCGCTTTCTCGTCATCGGTCAGCCCTCCAGGGGCGAGAGACTGTGAGCCGCTACCTGTATCGGTTCTTACCAATTCGTTCCGGCTTACTTCAACCGCGGTTAGTAACTCTTTTTTGGGCTGATATTCAATGACTGTCATGGACGGAACTGGGCGCAGGTAATTAGGCCACAGCATATTAATCAGCCCATGTGTGAATTCAGGAAATTCATCTTCCAGCTTCTGACGCAGACCGCCAGAAAGGAAAGCAAACGCCTCCATCAGGCGCTCGACATCTGGATCTCCTTCCTTTTCAGCCAGAAAACGGGCCAGGTAAGGTTTTTCTTGCGCGAGTAGTTTGCCGAGCTGACGCAAGTAATCCAGCTCCTCCCGGTAGTAGCGTTCTTCGAAAGCCATTTCTACTCCACACACCAGTGCTGGCGGTTATCCAGCAGGATATCAAACTCCAGAACATCCCTGCTTTCGCTGAAATTCATGTACGCCACAATATGGAAACACAGTTCCAATGGCGAATACCCATCCTCTGCAATTGCCGTTACCACCACATCAGACATTCGAGGTTCGTAGCGCAACATACAGTTCCTGATGGCTTTTATTATTTCGCTTCTGAAATCACTGGAGACCAGGGCATCATCATCTAAATCGGTGATACCTAGCTCCGGTGACCCATAACAGCTACCGGAACGGGTGTTGAGTACATTCTGCAGATTGCTCCGAACAGAGCGCAGCAACGCTTCTTTCGGTTTCCTGCGTACAGGCAGATCCACCGCCTCCTGGATGCGTTCAAACAGACTGCCCCCGAACACCCGCTCCTTCATCATAGTTATTCCCTATCCAGACGACCCACCAGGGATAAGTCAAAGCTGGCGCCCATGAACTTGAAATGCGGACGTACAGAGAGGGCAACCTGGTACCAGCCTGGTTCGCCTTCTACATCCAATACCTCAACCTTCGCCTGGCGCAGAGGTTTGCGACTGCGAACCTCAGAAGGTGGGTTCTCCTGATCCGCCACATACTGACGAATCCAGGTATTCAGCTCACGCTCAAGATCGCCACGCTCTTTCCATGAACCAATCTGCTCGCGTTGCAGCACTTTGATGTAATGAGCAAGACGCGTGATGATGAACAGGTAGGGAAGTTGTGAACCCAGTTTGTAATTCGTTTCAGCCGCCTTACCTTCCGGTGTATTTGGGAAGGTTTTAGGTTTTTGTACCGAGTTAGCTGAGAAAAATGCCGCGTTATCACTGCCCTTACGCATGGTCAGAGAGATGAATCCCTCTTCTGCCAGCTCATATTCACGGCGGTCAGTAATAAGTATTTCGGTCGGAATTTTAGCCTGAAGTTGTCCCATCGATTCATACAGGTGCACCGGCAAATCTTTCACCGCTCCGCCACTCTGTGGACCGACGATATTTGGGCACCATCTGCTCAACATGAAACTTTCAGCCATATTAGCCGCCAGTAAGAACGCTGTGTTACCCCACAGGTAATCCTCATGGTTACGGCTGACGTTTTCCCGATAGTTAAAGCTTTTCACCGGGTTTTCATCTGGTGCATACGGATGGCGCAACAGACAGCGAGGTGCTGTCAGCCCCAGATAACGGGAATCTTCCGATTCGCGCAGGGCACGCCATTTTGTATATGCCGGGCCTTCAAAAATAGCGGACACATCCTTCATACCCGGCAATTCCGTGTACGAATCTAGCCCGAAGAATTCAGGAGATACTGCTGACAAGAATGGGGCATGAGCCATCGCACTTACTGCACTGATATATTTCAGCAGCTTCATATCTGCCGCGGTGTTATCAAATGCGTAGTTACCGATAACGGCGGCTACTGGTTCACCGCCAAACTGGCCAAAACCACTTGAGTAAACATGCTTGTAGTAGCCAGATTGGGTGATCTCAGGGGCAAATTCAAAATCATCCAGCAATTCTTCTTTGGTGGCATGCAGCACGTGAATCTTGATGTTTTCCCGTGTATCTGCACGATCAACCAGTAACTTAAGTGACCGCAGGAACGACTCCAGCTCCTGAAGCTCAGGAGCGTGAAGAATAAGATCCATCTGACGCCCCATACGAGCATCAATATCAGCAATCATGGCATTCACGGCCAGAATATCGACAGGCTCCGCATCTGTATTGCTCTCTAACAAGGCAGCGATAAACGCGGTCACGCCCTGACGGGCAACATCATAGCTCTCCGATGCTGGCTGAAAGCGGGTCTGCGCCATAATTTCATCCAACAGAGATGGTGCAGCCGTTGGCGTGGTCGAAGCGAGTTCTTCTTGTAATGAGGTATCTGACATACTGAAATCCTTGTACAAAGTTATTTCCGACCAACGAGGCCCAGTTCCGCAATCAGCTGTTCGCGGGTTTCTTCGTTATCCAGCAGAGCCTGAATCTGGGCGCGGAAAGCTGGGATATTGCCCATTGGCCCCTTCAGCGCAACAAGCGCCTCACGTAGCTCCAGTAGTTTTTTCATTTCTGGAACCTGCGCGGCAACGTTGTCTGGTGAAAGATCGCTTATCGACTTCACTTTCAGGCTGACATTCATTTGTGCATCAGGGATTTCGCTGAGCGCAGAAGTAACGATGAAACTCCGTTCGATTCCGGACTTTTCTAGCACAGCGTTGAAATTATTCCTGTTAATAGAAACGGGCTGACGCTCATCCAGCGGAGTATCATCTGCAGTACCTTTCAGATTGCCAGTGATCAGCAGATTAAGCGGCAACTCAACTTCGGCCGCCTGACCATCAGTTTTAGGGATATAACGAATATTGATGCGCTCTTTAGGTGCGATACTACCGTCGTTTTTATTGCTGCTCATGAGAATAGTCCATCGGGTTATCGTTCAAGCCATGAATACGGCAAAATCCGTATAACAGAAATACCGATGCAGTGGCCGCTCTATAATATCAGTCCATGAGTTTAAAACGCATTCTACTCTCGCATTAAATAATTTCAAAAGAACTTTTTTTCATTTCAATGCGAGAATTTATTTTGCACAAAAAATAATTCAAAAAACAAATTAAATTAAAAATAAAACAAATAAAAACAATGTATTACAAACATAACCTCAAAAATTAATCGCTAATTAACAATAACTTAAGGCGTACTAAATCACTATTCACAAAGCAGGACATCCTGCGCATTCATTTTACTGAAATACAGGAACGCCAGAATCTTAAAAGCTCCAAATAATATAAAACAATTGTTGTGAAAAACACCAATCCCGATATAGCATATTCCATTAGCACTACTAAATATTAATAATTTATATATGTC
>NZ_JAHWLU010000142.1:0-11249 GCF_022134725.1 Buttiauxella sp. S19-1 | reverse complement strand
ATGTTGCCGTTTTACGCCGTGTTGCTGGTGGTGCTGGCGATGGTGACTTACATTCCGGCGGTTTCGTTGTGGTTACCGCATATGCTGGGCATGAATTAAGGCAAAACGGTGGATGACGCTTGCGCTTATCCACCCTACAAAACCAGATGTTCCGTAGGTCGGGTAAGCGCAAGCGTCACCCGACTTTTTTATTTTTTGCGCAGCAACCGCAACGCATTCGCGGTCACCAGCGCGGTCGCACCCGAATCGGCTAACACCGCAAGCCACAGGCCGGTGAGTCCCAGCAGCGTGGTCACCAGGAAAATCCCCTTCAGTCCCAATGCTATAGTAATGTTCTGGCGAATATTGTTATGCGTTGCGCGGGCGAGGCCAATCATGCTGGCAAGCTCGGTCAGGCGGTTGTGCGTAAGTGCCGCATCTGCGGTTTCGAGCGCTACATCCGTGCCGCTACCCATCGCGATGCCGATGGTTGCCGCTTTCATGGCTGGCGCATCGTTGATGCCATCACCCACCATCGCCAGAGATGAACGGGAGTTGAGTTCATTCACCACGCTGACTTTATCGGCAGGTAGCAGGCTGGCGCGGTAATCCATGCCTAATTCCCCGGCGATGGCTGCTGCCGCTCGCGGGTTATCGCCAGTTAACATCACGCTCTGCACCCCGATTTTTCTCAGGTCAGCAACAGCCTGTTTAGCATCGCTACGCAAGGTATCTCGTAGTGCAATCGCGCCGAGTAAGCGATTTTGCTGCACCACCGCAATCACCGTTTGGCCTTCAGCTTCAAGCTGGGTAATTCGCTGCTGCCAGCTGGTGTCGAGAATGTTTTCTGCGAGTTTACCCGGTGCGCTCAGGAGCACGGTTTCGCCGTTAATAGTGGCTTCCACCCCAATACCTGCCAGCGCGCGGTTGGCGCTGGGCACCGGTAATGCCAGCCCACGGTTTTGTGCCTCACGAACAATGGCTTGTGCTAACGGGTGTGACGAACCAAGTTCTACCGCCGCCGCCAGTGCCAGCAGCTCGTTTTCATTAATCTCGCCATTCATTTCAATGGCGGTGACCTGCGGTTTACCAGCAGTTAAAGTGCCGGTTTTATCGAAAGCGATATGCTGAATTTTACCGAGGCGTTCAAGTGCGGCTCCGCCTTTGATTAATGCACCGCGTCGAGCGGCGGCGGCAAGCCCGGAGGTAATTGCCGCAGGGGTAGAAATCACCAGCGCGCATGGGCAACCAATCAGTAACAGCGCCAGCCCTTTGTAAATCCACTCATCCCAGCTTTGCCCGAAAAACAGTGGCGGGACGACGGCTGCCAGTAACGCAATCGCCATGATAATCGGCGTGTAAATCCGGCTGAAACGGTCGATAAAGCGCTCTATCGGTGCACGGCGTTCGTCTGCTTCTTCAATTAAACGCAAGATGCGGTCGATGGCGCTGTCGCCGGGTTCTGAAATCACTTCGAGCTGCACTAACCTGTCGACACTGGTACTGCCCGCAGGCACTTTCTCGTCTTGCTGGCGTTCGACCGGAATAGATTCGCCTGTTAGCGCGCTTTCATCAAAACTGGCGAATGGCGTTAGCAGTCGGCCATCAGCAGGTAAACGCCCGCCAGCAGCCACTTCAATGACATCGCCCGGGCGTAACTCAGCCAGTGCGATAGCTTCGCGCTCGCCGTTTCGAATGCGGGTAGCGACTTCCGGTTTCAGCGCCATTAGCGCACTGACACCACGGCGTGCGCGGCTGGCAGCGTAAGATTCCAGACGTTCGCCAATTAAGAACAGCAGCAATACCATCGCGGCTTCGGCGGTCGCGCCGATAAACAGCGCGCCAATGGCTGCAACGCTCATCAAGGTTTCAATGGCGAACCAATTACCGCTGCGTATCAGGCGCACCGCCTGGCGGGCTATCGGCCACAGGCCAACCAGCGTGGTGGCGATAAACGCGAACTTGCCAAACGGATGGTTAAATTGTTCAAGAGTCCAGCTCAGCGCCATCATCACGATCAGCAACATGAGTGGTAAGTTTTCGCGCCAGCTGGATGTTTTCTCCGCCGGGGCGGCGCTATTTCGCAGGTTGTATCCGGCGGCTTTTACCGCTTTCTCAACTTGCGGGCGAATATCGCTACTCGCAGTCACCAGCAGTTTTTGGGTGGCGAATAGCACCTGCACGCGCTGGACATCCGCCAGTTGCTTCACCGCATTTTCAACTTTGCGAGCACAGGCGGCGCAGTCCATGCCATCAACCAGCCAGCTATAACGCTCACCGGTGTCAGGAATGGTTTCTGCTTCCGGTGCTGCGTTGCAGGTGTCGTTGTTACAGCAGGAGGACGTTTGCGCAGGCAACGGACTTAGTTTTGCTTTAGCAAATTGCGGTGGTTTTTGGGAGCTGAGCATGTGCCCTCCTGGGTAATGATAATGTTCTCATTACCCATGTTACTCTCTGGAGTTGACTCCAGAGTCAAGAGGGAAATTTTCCAGATTAAGTTCGCGGCATTTGTAGGTCGGATAAGCTTGCGCCATCCGACACTGTTTAGCCTCAAATATACAACGCACGGACAATCATAAAGTGCCCGGCAAAATAGCAGGCCGCGGCGATAGCGCTGTCGCCCGTAAAGCGGCGGCGATAGTGGCTACCCAACCAAACAATATTGCCTAAAAGCAGTAGCGCGGCACCCACAAAGGCCGAGAAACTTGGGCGCGTTGGCAGGTAGAAATACAGCTCACCGGCCAGCCAAACCATCACCAGCGTCATGCCAATAAACGTCAGAATCGGCCAGCGGAACGTTTCGAGTCGCGTCCAAATCACTGCCACTAATAACGCCCCCACCACTAACAAAATCAGCGGTAAAGGCCAGAACAAACTAAAGGTCATCTGACTGGCAAAATAGAGGGTATACAGCAGGTGAGAGAGGAAAAATGCCCCGATGGCGTACAGCATGCGCTGAGTGGGCAGCAGGGTGAGAGCGTCACCGAGCAGCGTTGCCGCAAGCCCCGCGAGGATCAAATAGCCTGTTGCGTTGAACATTGGCGCTTGCCAGGCCAGCAGTAATAAAAGTAAAAGGGTGACAGGTTTGAAGACCCAGCGTTGCCAGGTTGGCCCGCGATAGGAGGCATCAACGTAGAGCCAGCCGGAGAGGAATACAGCGATAAATGACCAAAGCATGGCTTGTCCTTAGGGTATTAAATTAAAATGTACCGTACTAAAAGCAAGATTCTACCTGTCAGTCTAGTGACCAATAGCGCCAGATGACAATATTCTGAGCGGCAGGGTATTCTTAAAAGTGCCTGACAATACGAGATAAATCTATGAGTAAAATGCCACTTTTCTTCATTGCTGTTGTGGCGGTAATCATCGTGGCGGCATCGTTTCGCTTTGTGCAGCAGCGTCGTCAGAATGCGGAAAATGATGCAGCACCAGTGCTGCAAAGTCATGTGCAGGTGGCGACGAAACGCGAAACGCCAGGTAATGAACGTCGCTCACGGCAACGTGAAGTCACGCCGGTTGAAGACTCGATGCGTTATGAGGTTTGGTTTCGCCCACTCAGCGGCGGGTTGGATCTGAAAATGCGTGTGGCGGCGGTGCAGTATCATGCGATGAGTGTCGGAGATACGGGGACGTTGCAGTATAAGGGGACGCGGTTTGTTGGCTTCATCCCCGACCCCCAATAGGATGACTTTACTTGCCCTGGCGGAGTTTCTTCTGCCAGACCAGCAACTCAAACACCCCAAAGATGAAAATCTTAATTTGCTGAGCACGGCTCAACGGCGGGCTATCTTTCGGTTGGGTTGATTTCAGCAGCGCCAGCTGCATACCGTGCATCAACACGGTGAAGATCAGCGCGACGTTAACAAAGATATTCAGCGGCCGTGGGAACGGCTGGAAAATATTTAATAACAAAAATCCCCAAACGCCCAGCATCAACAAGCGGCCTATATTAATCAGCATGATGTCGTTCCTTAAATTTCACGACTAAATAAACGGTAAGCGACCTGGCCTGCGACTTTTTCACGATGCAGCGACCAGCTTGCTGGCACTGCGGGCATGCCATTTTCAACTTCGCTTTCAACGTAAATCAGTGCTTCGTCTGCCAGCCAGCCATTGCTTTCTAACAGCGCTAATGTCTCGTCCAACAACCCTTTGCGGAAAGGCGGATCAACAAACACGATAGTGTGCGGCTCGCCAGGTTGTGCCAGGAAATTGAGCGTATTGGTGTTCACTACTTTTCCATTAGCCGCTTTTAAGGTGGCGAGATTCTTTTGCAGCTGTTGCGAAACATGGCGGTCCATCTCCAGCAAGGTGGCGCTGGTGGCGTAACGCGATAAGGCTTCCAGCCCCAGCGCACCGCTTCCGGCAAAGCAGTCCAGCACAGTAGCCTCGACCATTGACGGTGCCAGCCAGTTAAACAGGGTTTCACGTACTCTATCCGTTGTTGGACGCAGGCCAGGGCTGTCTGGGACGGGCAGTTTACGGCCGCGCCATTGGCCGCCAATAATACGGATCTGGCCGGTGCCAGTAGATTGCGGTTTTTTCATGAGACTCACTGCGATGCAATTTCTTGCCGTCTAGTGTAACGGTGTGTGTAAAGCGGGGAAAGTGATAGACTAACGTATTCATTCGATAATTATTTTCAGTGCCCGTGGCAAGCTCAATCGGGCCTGTGCCATGAATTAACAGCGAGGGGTGTGTTCGCAAATGGCGAAAGAGAAAAAACGTGGCTTTTTTTCATGGCTAGGCTTTGGCCAGAAAGAGCAGGCTTCTGAAGCAGAATCAGAACAAAAAGTAACAGAAGAACAAGCAGTTGCCGAAGAAGTTGTTGAGCAGGTTATTGAGCCTGAACAGCCACAAGCGGCGGAAGAAACTGTACAGCCTGACGACGCTAAGCCAGAAATCCAGACAGAGGTTCAACCTGAAATTCAGCCAGTAACTCTGCCTGAAGCCGAACCTGTGGTGCTTGATAAGCACGAAGAGCCCGAAGCCTTCGCAGAAGAGATCGTCGAAGTCACCGAAAAGCTCGCAGAGAGCGAAGTGGTGGTGGTTGAGCCTGAAATCACTCCAGAACCTGAAGTAACGGCACTAGCTGCGGTTGAACACGAAGAGTTGCCGGTTCCAGAAGAGATCGCTCCAGAAATTGAGCCAGTACCGGAGCCAGAAGAGTGGCAGCCGGAGCAAGAGCCAGTTGTTGTTGAAGATATTGTTGAAGATGTTGTTGAGCCTGAGGCGCTTGCTGAACCTGAAGAAGTGACCATTCTTCCGGTAGAAAACGTGGTTGTTGAGGAAGCGCTGATTGAAGCTATTCCTGTTGCTGCCATCGTCGTTGAAGAAGTGCAGGCCGAGCTGGAACCTGAAGAAGCCGAAGAATCTCCGGCTGAAGAAGAACCTCAGCAAGAACAAGAGCCTCAGCAAGAACAAGAAAAACCAACCAAAGAAGGTTTCTTTGCGCGTCTCAAACGCAGCTTAATTAAGACTAAACAGAACCTCGGTTCCGGATTTATCAGTCTATTCCGCGGCAAGAAAATCGACGATGATCTGTTTGAAGAACTCGAAGAGCAGCTGCTGATCGCGGATGTTGGCGTCGAAACCACACGCAAAATCATCACCAATCTGACAGAAGGTGCGAGCCGCAAAGAGTTGCGTGACGCTGAAGCGTTATACGGCCTGCTGAAAGAAGAGATGGGCGAAATCCTCGCGAAAGTCGATGAGCCACTGAAAGTTGAAGGCAAAACACCATTTGTTATCCTGATGGTCGGTGTTAACGGAGTGGGTAAAACCACCACCATCGGCAAACTGGCGCGTCAGTTCCAGCAAGAAGGTAAATCTGTAATGCTGGCAGCGGGTGATACATTCCGTGCCGCAGCGGTAGAACAATTGCAGGTATGGGGCGATCGCAACAATATTCCGGTTATTGCCCAGCATACTGGTGCTGATTCTGCGTCAGTGATTTTCGATGCCATTCAGGCTGCGAAAGCGCGTAACGTCGATGTACTTCTGGCGGATACTGCAGGGCGTTTGCAGAACAAAGCGCACCTGATGGAAGAGCTGAAGAAAATCGTCCGCGTAATGAAAAAACTGGACGAAGATGCACCGCATGAGGTTATGCTCACCCTCGATGCCAGCACGGGTCAGAACGCGATTAGCCAGGCTAAATTGTTCCATGAAGCCGTTGGATTGACAGGCATTACGCTAACCAAACTGGATGGTACAGCCAAAGGCGGCGTGATTTTCTCCGTTGCCGATCAGTTTGGTATTCCGATTCGCTATATTGGCGTCGGCGAGCGTATTGAGGACTTGCGTCCGTTTAATGCGGGCGATTTTATTGAGGCACTTTTTGCCCGAGAGGATTAACCATGATTCGCTTTGAACACGTTAGTAAGGCCTATCTCGGCGGGAGACAAGCGTTGCAGGGAGTGACCTTCCATATGCAACCTGGTGAGATGGCTTTTCTGACCGGTCACTCTGGAGCAGGGAAAAGTACTCTGCTCAAGCTTATCTGCGGTATTGAGCGGCCAAGTGCGGGGAAAATTGCTTTTGGCGGCCATGATATTAGCCGCCTCAAGAGCCGCGAAGTGCCGTTCCTGCGTCGTCAGATTGGCATGATCTTCCAGGATCACCATTTGTTGATGGACAGAACCGTGTACGACAACGTGGCTATCCCGCTGATTATCGCGGGTGCCAGCGGTGAAGACATTCGCCGCCGTGTTTCGGCGGCACTCGATAAAGTCGGCCTGCTCGATAAAGCGAAAAGTTTCCCGATCCAACTCTCTGGTGGTGAACAACAGCGTGTGGGGATTGCCCGCGCGGTTGTGAATAAGCCCGCTGTGTTGCTGGCAGATGAACCAACCGGTAACCTTGATGATGCACTCTCGGAAGGGATTTTACGTCTGTTCGAGGAATTTAACCGCGTCGGCGTAACGGTTCTGATGGCGACGCACGATATGGGGCTGATTTCCCGCCGTAACTATCGCATGTTGACGTTAAGTGACGGCCATTTGCATGGAGGCCTGGCAGGTGAATAAACGCAGCGCGCTCAATCATATAAAGCGCTTCAGCAACAGGCTGGATAAAATCAACTCGCTGAGTAAGTTAGGGGATTTAGGCCGCTCGGTGAAAAAACGCGGCAAAGGGCCTCAGTCGAAAAGTAAATCGCTCAAAGGCGGCGTAAACGAACAATTCCGTTACGCCTGGCAGGGTGCTTTACAAGACCTGCGCAGCAAGCCTTTAGCCACCTTCCTGACGGTGATGGTGATTGCCATTTCCCTGACGTTGCCAAGCGTGTGCTACATGGTTTACAAGAACGTCAATCAGGCCGCTACGCAATATTATCCTTCCCCGCAAATCACCGTTTATCTCGACAAAGCGCTCGATGATAACGCCGCGCAGCAAGTCGTCGGCGCGATTCAGGCGGAAGAGGGCGTCGATAAAGTTAACTATCTTTCGCGTGACGAAGCGCTGGGTGAGTTCCGCAACTGGTCGGGCTTTGGTGGCGCGCTGGATATGCTGGAAGAAAACCCGCTGCCTGCGGTTGCGGTGGTGAATCCAAAACTCGACTTCCAGACTACCGACCATCTGAATACCTTGCGTGACCGCGTGGCACGGATTAACGGTGTCGATGAAGTCCGTATGGATGACAGCTGGTTTGCTCGTCTTGCCTCGCTGACCGGTCTTGTGGGGCGTGTCGCAGCAATGATTGGCGTGTTGATGGTTGCAGCGGTGTTCCTGGTGATTGGTAACAGCGTACGTCTGAGCATCTTTGCCCGTCGCGACACCATCAACGTGCAAAAACTGATTGGTGCTACCGATGGATTTATCCTGCGCCCGTTCCTGTACGGTGGTGCACTGTTAGGTTTCAGCGGCGCATTTTTGTCGCTGATTCTGACTGAAATTCTGGTGTGGCGATTGTCCTCTGCGGTCACGCAAGTCGCACAAGTATTTGGCACTAAGTTTGACCTCACGGGCTTAGGTTTCGACGAATGCTTGCTGCTGCTGCTGGTGGCGTCGATGAGCGGTTGGCTGGCGGCGTGGATCGCGACCGTGCAACATTTACGTCGTTTTACCCCAGAGTAAAAATTTTTTGATATACTTGTCCCCTGCTACGAAGTACCCGTCAGCAGGGGACACGCTCCCACCTCGGTTAGTGTTTCTCCTGCCCAGTTTCATAGCTCTGTCACATTTTGTGTGTAATACAAGCACAGCTTTACAGTGAACTTGTGGATAACCTCACTGTCTGAGGTTACTGTGAATGGTACGGTTTGGCGCCTGGCGAATAGCCTGGTGCAGCAAGATTGTAGCAACCTGTACTTTAGTTTCTAAGAGAGGGTTTGAATGACCAAAGAAATGCAAAATTTAGCTTTAGCCCCTGTTGGTAACCTGGAATCTTATATCCGGGCCGCTAATTCCTGGCCGATGTTAACGGCTGAGGAAGAGAAGGAGCTGGCTGAAAAGCTGCATTACCAGGGCGATCTGGAAGCAGCGAAAAGGCTGATCCTGTCTCACCTGCGCTTTGTTGTTCATATCGCTCGTAATTACTCGGGCTATGGCTTGCCGCAGGCTGACTTGATTCAGGAAGGCAACATCGGCCTGATGAAGGCTGTGCGCCGCTTTAACCCGGAAGTGGGTGTCCGTCTGGTGTCGTTTGCTGTGCACTGGATTAAAGCTGAAATTCACGAATACGTGCTGCGTAACTGGCGTATTGTGAAAGTGGCAACCACTAAAGCACAACGTAAGTTGTTCTTTAACCTGCGTAAAACCAAGCAACGTCTGGGTTGGTTCAACCAGGACGAAGTGGAAATGGTCGCCAACGAGCTGGGGGTTTCCAGCAAAGATGTCCGTGAAATGGAATCGCGCATGGCGGCGCAGGACATGACGTTCGACATGGGCAACGACGACGATTCAGACAGCGCGCCAATGGCTCCTGTGCTGTTCTTGCAGGATAAGTCTTCTAACTTTGCCGATGGCATTGAAGACGACAACTGGGAATCGCACGCGGCTGATAAACTCAGTGATGCCATGCTAGGTCTGGATGAACGCAGCCAGGATATTATCCGTGCCCGTTGGCTTGATGAAGACAACAAAAGCACGCTGCAAGAACTGGCCGACCGTTACGGCGTTTCCGCTGAGCGTGTACGCCAGCTTGAAAAGAACGCGATGAAAAAACTGCGCATGGCCATCGAAGCGTAAGTTATTTCGTCAGATAAAAAACCGCCTTCCGGGGCGGTTTTTTTATGCCTGTCACTTTCCCATTCAACTTGTGAAAAAATTGTTATTCCAAAAGCCGCAAATTCGGGTATGTTTTTAACTCTGAGTGCGGCGAAGGCACACGCGGTATTCGTCAATCAAAAATAAAACCGTGCCAAAACAACACAACAAATACCAATCACAACAAAAATGGGGATCTCAGGATGAAAATGAAGGGCAAAGCATTATTGGCTGGTTGTATTGCACTTGCGATGAGCAACGCGGCATTTGCGAAGGATATCAAAGTAGCGGTAGTTGGGGCGATGTCTGGCCCGGTTGCACAATATGGCGACCAGGAATTTACCGGTGCAGAACAAGCGGTTGCAGATATTAATGCCAAAGGCGGCATCAAAGGCGACAAACTGGTTATCACCAAATACGACGACGCTTGTGACCCGAAACAAGCGGTAGCGGTCGCCAACAAAGTGGTTAACGATGGCATCAAATACGTTATCGGCCACCTGTGTTCTTCTTCCACTCAGCCTGCGTCTGACATCTACGAGGACGAAGGCATTCTGATGATTACCCCGGCGGCAACAGCACCTGAGCTGACTGCGCGTGGTTACAAACTGACAATGCGTACTACCGGCCTGGATTCTGATCAGGGCCCAACGGCGGCAAAATACATTCTTGATCACGTAAAACCGAAAAACATCGCGATCATTCATGACAAACAACAGTACGGCGAAGGCCTGGCTCGCTCTGTTCAGGACAACCTGAAAAAAGGCGGCGCAAACGTAGTGTTCTTTGACGGTATCACTGCCGGCGAGAAAGACTTCTCCACGCTGGTAGCGCGTCTGAAGAAAGAAAGCATCGACTTCGTGTATTACGGTGGTTACCACCCAGAAATGGGCCAGATCCTGCGTCAGTCTCGCGCAGCTGGCCTGAAAACTCAGTTCATGGGTCCAGAAGGTGTGGCAAACGTTTCTCTGTCTAACATCGCCGGCGAATCTGCTGAAGGCTTGTTAGTCACCAAACCTAAGAACTACGACCAGGTTCCTGCGAACAAACCAGTTGTGGATGCCATCAAAGCGAAGCAACAAGACCCAAGTGGCGCATTCGTCTGGACAACCTACGCAGCGCTGCAATCTCTGGCTGCGGGCCTGAACAAGTCTGAAGATCCGGCTGAAATCGCTACTTATCTGAAAGGCGCTTCTGTGGAAACCGTAATGGGTCCATTGAGCTGGGATGCGAAAGGCGATTTGAAAGGCTTTGAGTTTGGCGTGTTTACCTGGCATGCCAACGGTACAGCGACTGACGCTAAGTAAGTTTTACAATACCCGCTCTTGTAGAGCGGGTATTTTGGTGGATGACGCTGGCGCTTATCCACCCTACAGGGCACGGTTTTCGTAGGTCGGATAAGCGCCAGCGTCATCCGACGCATTCATCTCATTTCCCCCAACCACCACTTTGCTCCGCAAACCCTACCGCCCGCATAAACGCCGTCATAACATCACGCTCTTCCACACCAACGTCACTCATCCACCATCTGGTGATGCCTGGGTTATCGCGAATCACCTCTTCGACTAAATACTGCCCAACGCCACGACGACGGGTAATTTCACGTACCCGCAGCGAATCTAAAGCGCCTTCGGCACCCGCAAGTGTGACGCGTACCGCGCCTAATAGCCGATCGTTAAATTTTGCCGCGTAAATACGGTGGGCGTCACTAAGAGCCAGTGAGGCGCTGGAATATTCCGGCCAGATCTTTGCAAGATCAATCTTATCCTGAGCACTACACTCAAACAGACGAATGATGGTGAGTTTCATAAGCGAGCTAACCAAAAAGCGGGAAAACCCCGAGTGTAACCAATTTATTTGCGTCAGACGCTTTATCTTTTATCTGCCATATACCAGACGATTAATTTTTGCCTCAAACGTATGCCAGTTTGATAAGTGGTGGATTGAAAAATGGCCAGTATAAAACCCTAAAACCTAGTGTTTTATTCCGCTCTTTGTATCGCTATTTTATGCTGAAAAAGGTGCTTTTTTTTGTTTAACTATCATCAAATACAGAATAATAT
>NZ_JAHWLU010000141.1:0-11414 GCF_022134725.1 Buttiauxella sp. S19-1 | reverse complement strand
CGCGCCCATCACATTTGAATCATTGCCAGCCTGGATTTGTACCGGGCGAGTGGAGACCAATGTGCCGTAAGTTACGCTTTGAACTTGCTTAGCATCTGAGGCGCTATACACATCGCCTGAAAGCGTACTGGTGTTAGCGCAACCAGCCAAAGTTAAACCTACTAACGAGACCGCCAGTATACGTGAAATCATTTGTGACTCTCCTGATCATCTTAAAACGCCCAACCGAGCATCCATCGGGCCTAATTATATGGTATTTAGGTGCCGAATTTAATATTAGTTCAGCCACATGGTCGCATTGATTCTAGATAAGTGAGTTTTAACAGGGCTTAAACCATTTGCCATTGTTGAGGTATAACAGCGCTTTCAATATCATTTTGTGACGCAACGTGGTTAAAAACTATTAATCAATCACTGTGTTGAATGTTAGTTTATGGGGCACTTAATCCCACAATTTGGCGAGTTTTCAGGAGTAACAGATGAAATCAGGGCGTTATATCGGCGTGATGTCAGGCACCAGCCTGGACGGTATTGATGTCGTTCTTGCTGCGATTGATGAACATCTTGTTGCTCAGCAAGCGAGTTACAGCCATCCCATTCCTTTGGATATTAAAAATGCCATTCTGGCAATCTGCCAGGGTCAGCAATTAACTCTTTCTCAACTCGGTCAGCTCGATAATCGACTGGGTAAATTGTTCGCTGAGGCAGTACAAACTCTGATGACCGAACAAGGCCTGACGTATACGGATATCACCGCTATTGGCTGCCATGGGCAAACTGTATGGCATGAGCCACAAGGTGAAGCGGCGCACACTATGCAAATTGGCGATAACAACCAAATTGTTGCCCGTACCGGAGTCACCGTTGTCGGTGATTTCCGCCGCCGTGATATGGCTCTGGGTGGGCAGGGCGCTCCACTAGTCCCTGCCTTCCATCAGGCTTTACTTGGCCATCCCACTGAACATCGCATGGTGCTCAATATTGGTGGTATCGCTAATCTCTCTTTGTTGATTCCTGAACAACCAGTGCGCGGTTTCGATACCGGGCCGGGAAATATGCTGATTGATGCCTGGATCTGGCGTCAGCGCGGGAAAGCCTATGATAAAGATGCGCAATGGGCGATCAGCGGCAAGGTGATTATCCCCTTACTGCAGCAAATGTTGAGTGATCCTTACTTTGCGATGCCAGCACCAAAAAGTACCGGGCGCGAGTATTTCAATTATGGATGGCTTGAGCGGCAGCTCGCGGCATTCCCTGGGCTTGCCGGAGAAGATGTCCAGGCAACGCTGACCGAACTGACTGCAGTAACGATTTCAGAACAAGTATTGTTGAGCGGTGGTTGTGAGCGCTTGATGGTGTGCGGTGGGGGAAGTCGCAATCCTTTATTGATGGCTCGTTTGGCAGGGCTACTGCCAGGAATCGAAGTCACGACAACTGACGAAGCAGGAATCAGTGGCGATGACATGGAAGCGCTGGCTTTCGCCTGGCTTGCCTATCGAACGTTATCTGGATTACCGGGCAATTTACCTTCGGTAACGGGAGCATCGGCTGCTAGCGTGATAGGGGCAATTTTTCCTGCCAACCCACTGTACAATATTCCCTGAAAAATCAGAGTTAACTGAAATTAACTTAAGCACTAAATCTCTAAACTGAAGTGAATGGGGGAAGTTATGCTCCCCCTTTATAAGAAATAATAAGAACTTCAGGATATGCAGATGAAAAAACTACTTATTGCCACCATCCCCTTCATGCTTGCCGGATGTAGCTACTACAACACTTTTGTTGAGCGTATGCAGACCGATACTTTGCAGTATCAGTGCGATGATAAACCCCTCACCGTTAAATTGAATAACCAGAAAAGCATGGTGAATTTCGTTTACGACAATGAATACTTGTCCCTGACTCAGGGATTATCGGCATCGGGTGTTCGTTATACTGATGGGGTTTACGTGTTCTGGTCGAAAGGCGATACCGCCACGGTTTATCGGAAAGACACTGTTGTGTTAGATAATTGCCAATTACAAAATCCCAAGCGTTGAGATTTCTAAGGGTGGAGCGCACAATAGCTCCACCTTACGATAGCCTGACGTAACGCCATGTCTGATAACGACTCTTTGCAACAAATTGCGCATCTGCGCCGCGAATACACAAAAGGTGGTTTGCGCCGCAATGATCTTACTGAACAACCGTTAGCCTTGTTTGAGCGCTGGTTAGCTCAAGCTTGCGAGGCAAAACTTGCTGATCCTACCGCCATGGTGGTGGCTACTGTCGATGAGAGCGGTCAGCCATATCAGCGCATCGTTTTGCTCAAACACTATGATGAACGCGGGCTGGTGTTTTACACCAACCTTGGTTCGCGCAAAGCGCATCATTTGGAAAATAATCCGCGTATTAGCCTGCATTTCCCCTGGCATATGCTTGATCGCCAGGTGATGGTGCAAGGCACTGCGGAGCGTTTATCCACCCTCGAAGTGATGAAATATTTCCACAGTCGCCCGCGCGATAGCCAAATTGGTGCCTGGGTTTCCAAACAGTCCAGCCGAATTTCCGCACGAGGTATTCTGGAAAGTAAATTCCTCGAGCTGAAACAGAAATTCCAGCAAGGCGACATTCCATTACCCAGTTTCTGGGGTGGCTATCGCGTAACAATTGAACAAATGGAATTCTGGCAGGGCGGCGAACATCGTCTACACGATCGTTTTTTATACCAGCGCGAAGGCAGTTCCTGGAAAATAGACCGTTTGGCGCCATAACATAGGGAAATTGTTGTTTTAAGCGCTGGCACTCCTGCTGTTGGCGCTTTATCCTATGTCCCCTAAGAAATTAACTCCTTTCGCCAACAGGCGGAAAGCCGTGTACCGGCCAAGGTGCAGTCGTATATAGATGGAGAATTTGATGGCGAGCATCAATTTGATAAAACAATTGCAAGAGCGGGGCTTAGTCGCCCAGGTAACGGATGAAGAAGCGTTAGCACAGCGACTGGCGCAAGGGCCAATTGCTCTGTATTGCGGCTTTGATCCTACCGCTGACAGCTTGCATTTGGGCCATCTGGTTCCACTGCTGTGCCTGAAACGCTTCCAGGAAGCGGGCCACAAACCGGTTGCGCTGGTGGGTGGTGCGACAGGTTTGATTGGTGACCCTAGCTTCAAAGCCTCAGAGCGTAAACTGAATACCGAAGACACAGTGCAAGAGTGGGTGGAAAAAATCCGCCGTCAGGTTGCACCTTTCCTCGATTTCAACTGCGGTGAAAACTCAGCTATCGCGGCTAACAACTACGACTGGTTTGGCGGAATGAACGTTCTGACCTTCCTGCGTGATATCGGTAAGCACTTCTCTGTTAACCAGATGATTAACAAAGAAGCGGTGAAGCAGCGCCTGAACCGTGATGATGTTGGTATCTCTTTCACCGAATTTTCCTACAACCTGTTACAAGGTTATGACTTCGCGTGCCTGAACAAACTGCACGGCGTGGTGCTGCAAATTGGCGGTTCTGACCAGTGGGGCAATATCACCTCTGGTATCGACTTGACTCGCCGTTTGCACCAGCAACAAGCGTTCGGTCTTACCGTTCCGTTGATCACCAAATCTGACGGTACAAAATTCGGTAAAACTGAAGGTGGCGCAGTATGGCTTGATCCGAAGAAAACCAGCCCGTACAAGTTCTACCAGTTCTGGATTAACACCGCAGACTCCGATGTGTATCGCTTCCTGAAGTTCTTCACTTTCATGAGCCTCGAAGAAATTGACGCACTGGAAGAAGAAGACAAAAACAGCGGTACCGCTCCGCGTGCGCAATACGTGCTTGCCGAGCAAGTGACTCGTCTGGTTCACGGCGAAGAAGGCCTGGAAGCAGCAAAACGTATCACCAGCAGCCTGTTCAACGGCAACTTGAGCGATTTGACCGAAGCTGACCTTGAGCAACTGGCACAAGACGGCGTACCGATGGTGGAAATGGATCGTGGTGCTGACCTGCAACAGGCGTTGGTTGATTCTGAACTGCAACCGTCACGCGGCCAGGCACGTAAAACCATTGCACAGAACGCGATCACCATTAATGGCGAGAAGCAGTCTGACCCGGAATATACCTTTGCTGATAGCGATATTCTTTTCAATCGCTACACCTTGTTGCGCCGGGGTAAGAAAAATTACTGCCTCGTTTGCTGGAAGTAATTGAGAATAAACTTAAAGGGCGTGGGAAACCACGCCCTTTATTTTTGCCACCCGTTGTCATTTCGCAACCCCTAAAAAAATCGTTGCCTCCGAGTAGAGAAATGAAAAATATCCTTGCCATCCAGTCTCATGTCGTTTTCGGTCATGCAGGTAACAGTGCTGCCGAATTCCCGATGCGCCGTCTGGGCGCCAACGTATGGTCGCTGAACACAGTCCAATTCTCAAACCATACCCAATACGGTAAATGGACAGGCAGCGTGATGCCAGCCAGCCACCTCAGCGAGATTGTGCAGGGGATTGCAGATATTGGGCAGTTAAAGCGTTGTGATGCAGTACTGAGTGGTTATCTTGGCTCTGCCGAGCAGGGCGAGCACATTCTTTCTATTGTTCGTAAAGTTAAAGAAGCTAATCCGCAAGCGAAGTACTTCTGTGACCCAGTAATGGGGCATCCAGAAAAGGGCTGTATCGTTGCACCTGGTGTTGCCGAATTCCATACTCGTTATGCCATGCCAGCCAGCGACATTATTGCCCCCAACTTAATCGAGCTTGAGATTCTCTGCGGTCATGCGGTTAACACCGTTGAAGAAGCGGTCAGTGCCGCGAGAGAGCTGATTGCCCAGGGGCCGGAGATTGTGTTGGTGAAACACCTGGCGCGTGCTGCGTTCCAGCATGACCGCTTTGAAATGTTGTTGGTGACGGCAGATGAAGCCTGGCATATTCACCGCCCATTGGTCGACTTTGGCGACCGTCAGCCAGTCGGAGTGGGTGATGTGACGAGTGGACTGTTATTGGTGAATCTGCTGCATGGTGCCACGTTACGCGAAGCGCTGGAGCATGTTACCGCCGCGGTATACGACATCATGGTAGTAACCAAGAAAATGGAAGAGTACGAACTGCAACTGGTGGCAGCGCAAGAAGGTATTGCAAATCCAGAGCATTATTTCACTGCAGTGAAACTGTAATAAAAAATGGCGGATGAAGCTTGCGCCTATCCGCCGTATTAATTAAATCCCTTCAGCTGTTAATGCAGCAGCCACTGCCGGACGCGCTTTCATACGCTCCATAAACGCTTCGATGTTGCTCAGCCCTTCCAGATTCAGTTTCACCGCATTCGCCCAGCGCAGCACGGTAAACAAATACGCATCTGCCACGCTAAAGCGCAGGCCCATCAGCCACTGTTTATCATTCAGCTCTTCGTCAACGTATTTGAATTTCTTCTCCAGTGCGGCACGCGCAATGGTTTTGTATTCGTCAGGCGTTGCTGGGTTGAACAACGGGGAGAAGCCCTTGTGCAACTCGGTCGCGATGTAGTTCAGCCATTCTAGAGTGTGGTAACGCGTCATGCTGCCTGCCGGAGCGAGTAGTTGGCGGTCAGGTACTTTATCCGCCAAATACTGAACAATCGCCACGCCTTCAGTTAGCAGTGAACCGTCATCCAGCAGCAACGCAGGGACTTGCCCCTTCGCATTGACTTCAAGATAGTCATCACCTGCTTCGGTTTTCTTCGCCGCTAAATCGACCTTAACCAGAGAGAAATCAATACCCGTTTCACGCAGAATAATATGAGGGGAGAGGGAACAGGCACCAGCTTTATAATACAGTTTCATTACTGAACTCCTATTGGGCGCTAAGATACCTTATGTTAGTGCGCTTACCGGCAAAAAAAAAGCCGTTAAGCATGAAGCTAACGGCTTAAAATTTTATGTTTCCCGCTACATTACGCGGTAGCTGTTTCCGTAGAGGTTTCAGTTTTTTCATCACTGAAGGTCATACGGTTCAGTTTTGGTGCAATGATCATCATCAGAACAGCGATAACAGCAGTAGCGATACCGATCTGCATGAACACGTGACCGTAAACAGCCAGAGATTGCAGCGGATCAGTCACGTTCTCAGGAACCGCCATCAGGTTAGCCACTTTACCGGCAATGATTGCTGCACCAGCGGTAGTCAGGAACCAGCTACCCATGATGAAGCCCATCAGACGCTGTGGTACCAGTTGTGCAACCATTGCCAGGCCCAGGCCGGAAATCATCAGCTCACCGATACTCTGCAGCGCATAGCTCAGAATCAACCAGCTAACCGATACGATACCGGCGTCAGATGCGAACTTAGCGCCAACAGGCAGTACCAGGAAGGCCAGGGAACACAGCACCATACCGAAGGCAAATTTATGCGGCATCGGCATACGGTCGCCCATTTTATTATAGATAGCGGCCAGAATTGGGCTGCCGATCATAATCCAGAATGGGTTCAGTGCCTGGAACTGCTCCGGTTCGAACGTAATACCCAGAATCGCATGCTCTACGTTACGAATAGCAAAGAAGTTCAGAGAAGTAGGCATTTGGCTGTACAGCACGAAGAACACAATCGCTTCAACCATCAGGATGAACGCAACAATCATCTTGCGACGCGCAGCGCCCTGCATGGCAAAGGCTTCTTTAGCAAAGATAATCACGATGCCCAGAGCCACAACGCCCAGTACCATACGTGCGATACCCTGGTTGTGCAGCAGCCAGGTTGCAGCTGTTACCAGCACAATGACGCCCGCGATAGTGGCAATCAGTTTACCGAAGTGAACAGGTTCAAAGTCTGGTTTGGAGCCGTAGTCTTTTACCCATCTCTTACAGAACATGAAGTTCACAAGAGTAATCAGCATACCGACGAAGCTGAGGGAAAACGCAACGCTCCAGCCGTACTTCGCAGCAAGCCACGGTGTGGCAAGCATAGAGAAGAACGAACCAATGTTGATGGACATATAGTACATAGTAAATGCACCATCAAGACGCGGGTCATCCTTCGCATAACAGGTAGAAAGCAGGGCCGACGGGTTAGCCTTGAACAGACCGTTACCCACAGCGATAGTCGCCATACCCATGTACACCACTGCCACATCATGACCGGAAAATGCCACCAGCGCATAACCGATAGCCAGTACGATAGTACCGAGCATAATGACACGTTTGGTGCCGAGAACTTTATCGCCCAGCCAACCACCAATTGCTACTAAGCCATAGACCAGTGCACTGAAGGAAGAGAACAGGGTGATGGAGTCAGCTTCGGACATCCCAAGCATTTTGACCAGATAAACGGCCATGATGCCCTGGAGGCCGTAGTAGCCAAAACGCTCCCATAATTCGATAGAGAAAATCAGGTAGAACGATTTAGGTTGTTTGAAAGCATTCAGACTGATGCTTTCTGCTGGTTCTTTGTTTGCAGTCGACACATATACCTCTTTTTTTACATCCCAATTTAACAGGAATTTTTTAAGCGTTATGCCGAGTGTGCATTCGCTTTTTTAGTTATAAGAAAGGGGAAACGGCGGGTAATGTTCACTATCCTGAGGCTTCAGGCAAGAGGTTTGTAATGATCTGTTACATTTATCCCGTGCAAGATAAAGCTCCGCAAACCAAATTGTTATTCAGCGTTAAATTTTATCAAAATGCGCTTTACCAATTTATTCTCTTATAAAATGATAAAATAACGGCAATTTAGTTATATGTTCTGCTCTACTGGCAAATGTGTAGTGATATAGGCCAGGTGTAAAGATTTGTACAGGTAATTGTCCTGCCTGGTTGGAGTTATCACTGTGTATTACGTGGTTATTTGTTTCATTTTGATGACCAAAATTTAACATCAAGTTATCAGTGTGATCTTTGTCACATATTTATGGAAAATTCTTATCGTAAAAAAACGATTAACCTGGTCGGGTGATTATTCACCAGATGAAGTAAGTGAAGTGGTAACAATACGCAGAACAAATGAATGGATTTATTGGTATTGGCAGCTATGAGGAAGTGTATAAGGGAATGGAATGCCCTGCTTCTTAAGAAGCAGGCGGGAAATCAGAGTTCAACTTTCTCTTTGAATTCGCACAGATCTTCAATGATACATGAGCCACAGCGCGGTTTACGAGCAATGCAGGTGTAACGGCCATGAAGGATTAGCCAGTGATGGCAATCGACTTTAAATTCTGCCGGAACCACCTTCAGCAGCTTTTCCTCAACCTGCTCAACATTTTTACCTGGTGCAAAATTGGTGCGGTTACAAACGCGGAAAATATGGGTGTCGACGGCAATAGTGGGCCAGCCAAATGCGGTATTGAGCACCACATTGGCGGTTTTACGCCCTACACCAGGCAGGGCTTCCAGGGCCGCTCTGTCTTCAGGGACTTCACCGTTATGTAGCTCAATGAGCATCTGGCAGGTCTTGATGACGTTTTCCGCCTTGCTGTTAAACAGGCCAATGGTTTTGATATACGACTTCACGCCGTCCACTCCTAAATCGAGCATGGCTTGTGGCGTATTCGCCACTGGATACAACTTTGCCGTGGCTTTATTGACACTGACATCAGTGGCCTGCGCTGACAGCAGAACCGAGATCAGCAATTCAAACGGGGAGCTGAAATGCAGCTCCGTGGTCGGGTGAGGGTTGTTATCACGCAGACGTGTCAGGATCTCTAGCCGCTTGGTTTTATTCATTACGCTTTCTCTGGATTCCCTTCCGGTGCCGTCGCTTTCGCGGTACGGCGCGTTTTCATTTTTTCATCGATCAGATACTTCACCGCCAGCATCAAACCCAGGCCGATGAACGCACCCGGTGGCAACATCGCCAGCAGGAAAGGGGTATCGGTGTGGAAGACTTCAATGCGCAGCACCTTAGCCCAACTGCCAAGTAACGCATCAGCCCCATCAAATAACGTTCCGTTGCCAATGATTTCGCGCAGGGAGCCTAATACAAACATGGCACTTGTGGCACCCAGGCCAATGGCAAGCCCATCGAGGGCGGCCAGTGGCACACTGCTTTTGGCGGCGAACGCTTCGGCGCGACCGATGACAATACAGTTGGTCACAATCAGCGGAATAAATATCCCCAAAGACTGATATAAACCATAAGCATAGGCGTTGATGAGCATTTGTACGGTGCTGACAACCGAGGCAATAATCATCACGTAAATGGGGATGCGAATCTCTGCCGGAACCCAGCGGCGCAGGGCAGAAACGGCACTGTTAGTCAGCACCAGCACCAGTGTGGTTGCCAGACCAAGCCCGAGGGCATTGGTGGCGGTTGATGTTACTGCCAGCAGTGGGCACAGGCCCAACAATTGCACTAGTGCGGAGTTATTTTTCCATAACCCCTGAACGACAATATCTTTTACTTCGCTCATGGCTGTGCTCCACAAACAGGAAGGTTATCAATTTGCGATGGTAATGTTTTAGCGAACAGTCCCGCTCGTTTTACCGCATTGACGACTGCACGTGGTGTGATAGTGGCCCCGGTAAATTGATCAAACTGCCCACCATCTTTTTTCACCGCCCAGCTTGGGTCATCACTGCCACCAATGGTTTTACCGGCAAAATGGGTAATCCAGTCACTCAGTCGGGTTTCTATTTTATCGCCCAGCCCCGGAGTTTCATGGTGTTCTGTGACACGTGACCCCAGTACCTTGCCATTAAAATCGGCCGCAACCAGTAATTGAATGGCGCCAGAATAGCCGTCAGGCGCTGTCGCTTCCATCACCACGGCAACGGGCTGTTGGCCTTTACGCGCCACGTAAATATGGCGTTCACCTTTGCCCAATTGTGGCTCACTGACGACCAGGCAACTGGACTGAATATTATTGTCGTAGAGATCGGGGGAAATCACCTGATCAAACAATAGCTTTTGTTGGGCCACGGCCTGTTGCTCGATGGTGTCTTTGGTTAACGCATTGACGACTGCCGTAAGTCCGGTCGCCATTACGGCAAATAGCGCCAGAGTCACGCCATGTTTTTGCATTGTTTTCAGCATGACGACTCCTTAGCGGTGCCCATAAGCACGAGGGCGGGTGTAATAATCAATCAACGGGACGGTAATATTTGCCAGCAGTACGGCAAATGCCACGCCATCCGGATAGCCGCCATAGGTGCGAATGAGCCATACCAACACACCGGTCAGTGCGCCAAAAATCAGGCGTCCTCGATTCGTCGTCGAGGCAGTGACGGGGTCAGTGAGAATGAAAAATGCTCCCAGCATGGTTGCGCCAGAGAACAGGTGAATCACCGGCGAGGCACATTTTTCCGGGGAAAACAGCCAACCCAGAGTGGAACACACCGCCAGTGTTATCAGGAAACTGACCGGAATATGCCAACGAATTGCGCCTTTCATCAATAAGAACACGCCACCCAGCAGGAAGGCCAGGTTGACCCACTGCCAGCCGATTCCTGCCAGTACGCCTGTGTAGATAGGTGCCTGCATCAGGGACGTTGCGGAATGCCCGGCACGTAACCCGGTCTTAAAGGTATCAAGCGGAGTCGCCTGACTTATACCGTCAATGCCCATACGTAGTTGCGACATGCTGTCGCCCACTGCAGTCGCACCCGAGAAAATAACATGCACTGAATCAGCAAAACCCGGCACCGTCGCGGCAAGAGTTTGCGGCGGCAGCCATGATGTCATTTGCACAGGAAAGGCAATCAGTAATACCACGTAGCCGACCATCGCCGGGTTAAAGGGGTTGTGACCAAGCCCGCCATATAACTGTTTAGCGATGATGACTGCGAATAGGGTACCGAGAATCACCATCCACCACGGTGCAAGGGGCGGAATACTCATACCTAACAGCAGGCCGGTTAACGCAGCTGAATTGTCAGCCAGGATTTTCAGGGGTTGCTTACGCAGTTTGAGCACAAATAGCTCTGCGGCGACGGCGGTGAGGATACCTAATGCAATCTGCACCAGGCTTCCCCAGCCAAACCAGTACCACAGCATGGCGATTCCTGGCAAAGTGGCGCAGGTCACCAGCAGCATAATCCGCGATGTGCTGCGTTGGTTATGGGTATAAGGGGAGCTTGCTATCTTGAAAACCATCTATTCCTCTGATGCCATTTGTTGCGCTGCTTTTCGTGCCTGGACTCGGGCGATGGCCGCAGCAACCGCGGCTTTGCGCGGATCTTGTTCTTCGGCAGATTCTGCTACAGATTCGGTTGTAGCCTGAGCCGCTTTACGCGCTTTAGCACGGGCGATAGCCGCTTCGACAGCCGCTTTACGTGGGTCAACGGCGTCGACTTTAGTGGCTTTAGCGCTTTCAGTTACCGGAGCAGATTCGCCAGCTTGCGCCGCTTTACGCGCTTTAGCGCGGGCGATAGCCGCTTCGACAGCCGCCTTACGTGGGTCAACGGCGTCGACTTTAGTGGCTTTAGCGCTTTCAGTTACCGGAGCAGATTCGCCAGCTTGCGCCGCTTTACGCGCTTTAGCGCGGGCGATAG